>CAJYHU010000076.1 GCA_913774655.1 uncultured Luteibacter sp.
CGTGAAAGCGTGCGCTTGCTGCTGACCCACATGGAAGCGGTCTGAGCGCTCGATGCTCGCAGGCTCTGGCATAGTCGACCGATGTCATCGAACGCCCTCAAAGCCGTCGCCATCGCGCTGCTGTCCGCGCTGTTCTTCACGCTGACCTACGTGCTTAACCGCGCGGTTGTCAGCGGCGGCGGTCACTGGCAATGGGCGGTGATACTGCGTTACCTCCTGACCCTGCCGCTGCTGGCTGTCGTGCTGCCTTTCCAGGGCGGCCTGGGGCGCCTGCCGCATGAGCTGCGCACGCATCCGCGCACGTGGCTTGCCTGGAGCGGCGTCGGCTTCGTGCTCTTCGGCGTGCCGCTCACCTGGGCCGCGAGCAGCGGGCCGTCCTGGCTGGTCGCGGGTAGCTTCCAGACCACGGTGCTGGCCGGACCCTTGCTCGCGCCCTTCATCTACAGCGACGAGCGGGCACGCTGGCAGGGTGGGGTGCTGGCGATCGGCGGCCTGATCGTCGTCGGCGTCATGCTGCTGCAGTTCGGGCACGCGCACGGTGCGCTCGATGCGTCCGCGTGGCTTGCCGTGGGCGCGGTGGTCTTCGCCGCGTTCGCCTATCCGCTAGGCAACCGGATGATCCTGCTGCATCTGGAGCGCAGCGGCACGCGACTGGGCGCGGTGCAGCGCGTGTTCGGCATGACGCTGTCGAGTTGGCCGTTCTGGTGGGTGTTGGCGGTGGCGGCGTGGCTTGCCTTGGGCGCCCCGTCGTGGCGCGACGTGCTCCTGGCCGGCGGTGTCGCCCTGTCGTCGGGCGTGGTCGCCACGGTGCTGTTCTTTCACGCGACCGAGCGCGTCGGCCGTCAAGCGACCGCGCTGGCCGCGGTGGAAGCCATGCAGGCGGCGGAGCTGCTTTTCGCCACCGCGATGGGCGCGGCGTTTCTGGGCGAACCCGCGCCAGGCCCGCTGGCGGCCTGCGGCGCGCTTGCCATCGTGGCCGGCATCGTCGGGTTCGCCTGGGCGAGCGCCCGCGAAGCGGTGCCTGACCCGGCGGTAAGCACCGATCGCGGGGCCTGAGTATTCTCTTGCCCTGGCGCGGTACGCTGGCCGCGCTATCACGGAGGTTGCGCCATGAAGACCCTCATCCTCGCCTTGCTCGCCGGCCTTCCGTCGTCGCCGCAGACGCCGCCGGGCATGCACCGCGAGCCGGCCCCCGAGGTGCAGCCCCTGCGCCAGTTCAGCTGGCGCGATCCTGCGGTCGGCTACACGTTCATCGGCCCGCCGCGCTGGGCGGGCGTGGTGCAGGCGGTGCCCCTGCAGGGCGCGCACGGTGTGCGGTTCGTGGCCGATGGCAAGACGATCCTCACGGTGCGCAGCAGCGACGATGCCCAGGCGGAGGTGCGCGAAGGTTCCGGCGCGATCGCGCTGTCGCGCCGCGACGGCCGCGTGCTGACCGCCCAGGTCGGTGACGGGGCGGGGCCGCTGGCACTCACGCCGGAAGAAATGGCGTCGGCCATTCGCTGGGACGGCGACGCGGGCGGCGGGGCCGCCGAGCGCTGATACGGGGCCCTGACGATTCGTCAGGGCTATCGAACCGGAGGTTTTGCGGTATCGATTCGACTCAATCCAGGGTCTAGCCTGTGCCCATGACGGATTCCCTGGAGGTTCCCGTGGACGGTTCATCGCCTGCCACGCCCGACCGTCGCCTGCGCCACGGCACGGCGGCCTTTCGCCGCACCAACCTGGCGTTGTTCTCGTCGGGCTTTGCGACGTTCGGCCTGCTCTATTGCGTGCAGCCGCTGATGCCCGCGTTTTCCCACGCCTTTGGCGTGGACGCCGCGGCAAGCTCGCTATCGCTGTCGCTGACCACGGGCGTGCTTGCCGTGGCGATGCTGTTTGCCGGGGCGCTGTCGGACGCCTGGGGTCGCAAGCCGGTGATGCTCGCCTCGTTGCTCGGGTCGTCGCTGCTGGTGCTGGCGACCGCCGTGTCCACCGACTGGACCATGCTGCTGGTGTTGCGTGCGCTGCTGGGTGTGTCGCTCGCAGGCCTTCCCGCCGTGGCGATGACCTACGTCAGTGAAGAGATCCACACGGACTCGCTTGGCTTCGCCATGGGCCTGTACATCGGCGGCAACGCCATCGGCGGCATGGGCGGCCGGTTGATCGCGGGCTTCGCCGCCGATCACGCGTCGTGGCGCGTCGCCGTCGGCGTCATCGGCGTGCTGGGCCTGTGCGCCGCGGCGCTGGTGGCGAAGGGGTTGCCGCCGTCGATGCACTTCGAGCGCCGCCGTGTCCATCCCCGTGCGCTGGCGTCGGCCTTCGGCGGTCTCTGGCGCGACGCGGGATTGCCCTGGTTGTTCGCCGAGGGTTTCCTGTTGATGGGCGCGTTCGTGACGATCTACAACTACGTGTCCTACCGTCTGTTGGCGCCGCCGTTTTCGCTGTCGCAATCGCACGTGGGAGCGATCTTCCTCGTCTATCTCGTGGGCGTCGCCAGTTCGGCGTGGATGGGGTCGCTCGCCGGGCGCCTGGGCCGCCGCCGTGTCTTGTGGACGGCCTTCGTCATCATGCTGGCCGGCGTGGCGTTGACCGCGTCCGCGTCGCTGTGGGCCATCGTCGCTGGCATCGCCCTGGTCACCTTCGGTTTCTTCGGCGGTCATTCGATCGCAAGCAGCTGGGTCGGCAAGCGCGCGGGCGTGGCCAAGGCCCATGCGTCGTCGTTCTACCTCTTCGCGTATTACATGGGCTCGGCCATCGCCGGCTCGCTCGGTGGCTTCGCGTGGACGCATGCCGGCTGGGCCGGTGTCGCGGTCTACGTCGCAGGGCTGCTGGTGGCCGGCCTCGCGGTGGCGGCGAAGCTGCGCCACCTCGCGCCGTTGCCCGTTCGCTAGGGAACGACGTGCGTCGCACGCATCGCCGTGGTGAAGGCCTTGACGAGGGCCGAGCCATCATCACGGCGGTGCGCCAGGTGCAGCGCGCTGGCGGCATCGGGCGAATCGATGGCGACGTAGGCCACGCCGTCGACCTGCACCTGTCGCAGCGACGCCGGCAGCACGGCCACGCCCAGGCCCGCGGCCACCAGTCCGATCAGGGTGGAGGCCTCGCCTGCCTCCTGAGCGATGCGCGGCGAGAAGCCCGCGTTGCGGCACATGGTCAGCCACTGGTCGAGGATGCCCGTGCCCGCCGCACGGGTGAACACGACGAAACGCTCGTCGGCCAGCTCCGTCATGCGCAGGGAGAGCCGTCGACGCGTCGCGAGTGGATGCCCTGCGGGTAGCACGGCCAGCAGCGGATCGTCGACGATCCGGTGCGACACGAGCGAGGCGGGCAGGGCGGTGCCCCGGAGCAGCCCGACTTGCTGGCGACCGTCGAGCAGGGCTTCGATCTGCTGGAAGGTGTTGCGTTCCACCAGGTCGAGGTGGACGGCTGGATAGGCCTCGCGAAACGCGCGGATGGCGCGGGAAAACCGCTCGATCAGTGGCGCCGATCGGGTGAACGCGACGCGCAGCTCGCCGACTTCGCCGCGACTCGCCCGTTGCGCGAGGTCCGCGGCATCCCGCACGCGCCCGAGGATGTCGCGCGCGGCGGCAAGGTACGCCGCACCCGCGTCGGTCAGCTCCACCCGGCGATTGGTCCGGCGTAGCAGGCGCACGCCGAGCATGGTTTCCAGGTCACGGATCTGCTGACTCAGCGGCGGCTGCGAGATGCCGAGCCGTTCGGCGGCGCGGCCGAAGTGCAGTTCGTCGGCCACGGCGATGAAATAGCGCAGGTGCCGCAGCTCGACCTGCATCGCGGATCAGCCGGGCCGCACGCGGATCAGGCCTTCCTGGGCCGTGGAGGCGATAAGCCGCCCGTCGCGGGTGTAGATCATGCCGCGGGCCAGGCCGCGGCCGCCCTGCGACGTGGGGCTGTCGAAGGAATAGAGCAGCCACTCGTCGATGCGGAACGGCCGGTGGAACCACAGCGCGTGGTCGAGACTGGCCATCTGCATGTTGCGGGTGAGATAGGAGATGCCGTGGGGCAGCGTCGCGGTGCCGATCAGGTGGAAATCCGACGCGTAGGCGAGCAGGGCCTGGTGTAGTGGCAGCGTGTCGTCCACCGGGGCGGTGAGGCGAAACCAGATGTGCTGGTAGGGCGGACGCTTGGCGGGCCGCAGTTCGTCGCGTGGCCACACATGGCGGAACTCGAACGGACCGTCGATACCCAGCCAGCGCTGCGACTTCTCGGGCAGGCGCGCCAGTTGCTCGGCGTTGAGGGCGGGCATCGGTTCGACGTCTTCGGGCGCGGGCACCTCGGGCATCGACATCTGGTGTTCGTAGCCGGTCTCGGGTTCCTGGAACGAAATCGAGCCATTGAGGATCGGCTGGCCATGCTGGATGGCGACGACGCGCCGCGACGAGAACGAACCGCCGTCCCGGGTGCGCTCCACGCTGTAGACGATCGGCGCATCGATGTCGCCCGCGCGCAGGAAGTAGGCATGCAGCGAATGCGCTTCGCGCGACGGGTCCACCGTACGCTGCGCCGCGGACAATGCCTGGCCGAGCACCTGTCCGCCGAACACGAAGCGGGTGCCGATGTCGCGGCTCTGGCCGCGGAAGAGGTTGTCTTCGAGGCGTTCGAGTTGCAGCAGTTCGACGAGTTCGCCGACGTGATGTTCCGACATGGGGATCCTGGCAGGGTGGCGCGCGGTGGGGGCGGATTATAGCGGTGGTGCCGCCGTGATCCGCGTCAGCGGCAGGTCGGCGAGAAGGCGATCCCAGGGGAACATCGGGCCCGGGTCGCGCTTGCGCGGCACCTCGCGTCCGGGCGCGTCGCTGGCCGGCACGCGGGCCAGGTCGAGGTCCTCGTGGCCGGCCACGAGGCGCAGCGTGGGAAAGCGCGTCATCAGTTGCGCGACCAACGCGACGAGCGCGTCGATCTGGGTGTCGGGGTAAGGCTCGGTCATGACCTGGTTGTCCGAACGGAACCAGTCCGGGTAGCGCCCGAGGTTGACCAGTTCGATGCCGATCGAGCGAGGGTTGTAGCCGCGCGTGTGGTTGGCCGTGCGGTGTGGATCGACATAGCAGAGCGTCGTGCCGTCGCGGTCGATGTAGTAGTGGCCGCTGGCGCCCGTGCCGCGGTCCTCGT
>CAJYHU010000077.1 GCA_913774655.1 uncultured Luteibacter sp.
GTCGCCTTCTCCACGTTCATGGAGATCCTCGACATGACGATCGTCAACGTGGCCGTGCCGCACATCGCGGGCAGTCTCGGCGTAAGCGCGAGCGAAGGCACCTGGGCGATCAGCTCCTATGCCCTGGCCAGCGCCATCATGCAGCCACTCACCGGGTGGCTCGCCCGGCGCTTCGGCGAGGTGAAGACGTTTTGCGTGTCGGTGGGCCTGTTCGTGGTGTTTTCCATGCTGTGCGGGCTGGCGACGAACATGCCGATGCTCGTGATCTTCCGCCTGTTGCAGGGCGCGGGATCGGGGCCGATGGTGGCATTGTCGCTGTCGCTGCTGCTGGCGAGCTACCCAAAGACGCGGCAAGGCATCGCGCTGGCGATGTGGGCCATGACGGTCGTGGTCGCGCCGATCTTCGGCCCCATCCTGGGCGGCTACCTGACGGACAACTTTTCCTGGCCGTGGATCTTCTACATCAACGTGCCGGTCGGCGCCGCGGCGGGCTTCATCACCTGGGCGATCCTGCGCCGCCGCGAAACGAAGACGACGCGCGCGCCGATCGACACCGTCGGCCTCGCGCTGCTGGTGGTCGGCGTGGGCTCGCTGCAGTTCATGCTCGACAACGGCAACGACCACGATTGGTTCGCCTCGCCGATGATCCTCTCGCTCGGCCTCATCGCCCTGGTCGCGCTGGTGTTCCTTGTGGTGTGGGAACTGACCGCGAAGTACCCCGTGGTGGACCTCTCGCTGTTCGCGCGGCGCAATTTCGCCGTGGGCGTGACCGCGCTTTCGCTGGGCATGCTGGCCTTCTTCGGCATCAACGTGGTGTTTCCCCTGTGGTTGCAGACGACCCTGGGCTATACCGCGACCTGGGCCGGCCTCGCCACCGCGCCGGTGGGCATTCTCGCCTTTCTCATCTCCCCTGTGATCGGGCGCAATATCCAGCGCCTGGAACTGCGCGCGGTCGTGACGTTCGCGTTTCTCGTGTTCGCGTTCACCTCATTCTGGTTCGCGGGGTTCAACAGCGGGGCCTCGTTTGCCGCGCTGGTGCTGCCGCGCTTCATCATGGGCATCGCGATCGCCTGTTTTTTCATTCCACTCAACCAGATATTCCTCTCGGGCCTGGCCCCCGAGCAGATCGCGGGCGCGTCGGGCCTGGCCAACTTCTGCCGCACCCTGGCCTCGAGCGTGTCCACGGCCCTCACCGTCACGCTGTGGCAGCACCGCGGGGAGTTCCACCACGCCTCCCTGACCGAGTACGTCACCCCGGCGTCGCCCGCCGCCACCGCATACACCCAGCACCTGGCCACGCTCGGGGCGCAGGGGCGGCCCGCGCTCGCGGTGATCGACCAGGTGCTCAACCGCGAGGCGCTCACCCTGGCCGTCAACGATGTCTTCCTGGGTTGCGCGGTATTATTCCTTGCGCTGATTCCCCTGCTGTGGCTGGCGAAACCGCCTTTCGGCAACGCCGGTGGCGCCGTCGGCCACTGACCGGCAAGGTTGAATCGATCTAAAAGAGGTTCGTGAAATCGACCCGTCACGACCATGACTTATCGCAACTGGTGCGGCGCAATACCTCGTGGTAGCTTTCGCCGCATGGCACAAACCCTACGCATCATCAAGAAGTACCCGAACCGTCGTCTTTACGACACGGAAATCTCGAGCTACATCACGCTGGAAGAGGTGCGCCAGCTGGTTCTCGATGGGGAGACCTTCGAGGTCCGTGACGCCAAATCGGGGGAAGACCTGACCCGATCGGTGCTGTTGCAGATCATCGCCGAGCACGAAGAGCATGGGCAGCCGATGCTCTCCACGCAGCTGCTGTCCCACATCATCCGCTTCTACGGGGATTCGCTGCAGGGGTTCATGGGCCCTTACCTGGAGCGCAGCCTGCAGGTCTTCCTCGACCAGCAGCAGCAGTTCCGCAACCAGCTCAACAACCTGATGGGCCAGACGCCCTGGTCGATGCTCAACGAGATGACCGAGCGCAACCTCGACGTGTGGAAGTCGATGCAGCGCGGGTTCCTCGACGTCGCTACCGGTCGTCCGACGGAGCCGCCGCCGCGGCCCGCCACGCAGGGGCGCACCGGCAAGAAGACCGGCTGATTCACCCCGCCGTCCCGGGACTTGCCCCGGGCGGCGCTGCGGCGCACGATGCGCTGCCCCGCAATATCGAGCCGGACTTCGTCGCCCATGCCTCGCAACGACATCGCCGTGGTCGGCGCCGGACTGGTCGGCGCCCTGGTCGCCACCCTGCTCACCCAGCGCGGATTCCGCGTCACCGTCTACGAGAAACGTTCCGACCCTCGCCGGGCCGGGTTCCAGGGTGGCCGATCGATCAATCTCGCCCTGGCCGAGCGCGGCCTGCATGCGCTGCGCGCCACCGGGCTGGCCGACCAGGTGCTGGCACAGGCGGTGATGATGCGCGGGCGCATGGTTCACGACCCCGCCGGCCATAGCGGCCTCCAGCGGTATGGCGTCGACGATTCGGAGGTGATCTGGTCGGTATCGCGCGGCGGCCTCAATACGCTGATGCTCGACGCGGCCGAAGCCGCGGGTGCCACCGTGCACTTCGACCAGGGCCTCGCGGGCGCGGACCTCGATGCCGGCACGCTGCGCCTGCGCGATGCCGGCGGCACCGAACGGACCGTCGACGCCCCCATCGTCATCGGTGCCGACGGCGCGGGTTCGGCCCTGCGCGCGGCGATGCACGGCCACACGCCGCTGGGCGAACGCGTGGAAGAGCTCGGCCACGGCTACAAGGAACTCGAAATCCCGCCGGGCACGGACGCCACCTCGCCGTTCGCCATCGAGCCGAACGCGCTGCACATCTGGCCACGCGGCCATTACATGTGCATCGCCCTGCCCAACCGCGAAGGCAGCTTCACCGTCACCCTGTTCCTGCCGAACGACGGCGAACATCCCAGTTTCCGCACCATCGACGGCGTGGGCGCCGCGGAGGCGTTCTTCCGGGCGGATTTCCCCGACGCGCTCGCGCTGATGCCCGACTTCGCCGCCGACTGGGCGGCGCACCCGGTGGGCACGCTGGCGACGCTCTACCTCGACCGCTGGCACATCGGCGGTCGCGCCCTGCTCATCGGGGATGCCGCGCACGCGATCGTGCCCTTCCACGGCCAGGGCATGAACTGCGGCTTCGAAGACGCCGCCGAACTGGCCGCGCTCTTCGCGGCGACGCCTGACGATCCGTCAGCCGTGTTCGCGGCGTTCGAAGCGCGGCGCAAGCCCAACGCCGACGCGATCGCGCAGATGGCGCTCGAAAACTACGTGGAGATGCGCGACAAGGTCGCCGACCCGCGCTACCTGCGCCTGCGCGAACTGGGCACCCTCCTCGCCCAGCGCTCGCCGACGCACTACATGCCGCGCTACCGCATGGTGACCTTTACCCACCTGCCCTATGCCTATGCGCTCGAACGCGGCAAGGCGCAGGACATCCTTGTCGAGCAACTGCTCAAAGGCCACGAAAGCGCGGCGACCGTGGACATGGACGCCGCCGTGCGCACGCTCGAAGCGACGCTGCCCCCGCTTCCCGTGTAGGAGCGCGCGCGGCGCGCGATGCCGCCTCCGCTGCGCATGGACAACACCGCGGCGTCCCGCAACAATCCACGGATGACGCTGGCCCTCACCCCCCTGCTCCAAGCGCGCGCCCTGGCCTTCCTGCGCCAGGACGAGCCGGTGTTCGGGCCGATCGACTTCACGTTGAACACGGGGGAGATCGCCCTCGTCGAAG
>CAJYHU010000078.1 GCA_913774655.1 uncultured Luteibacter sp.
CGTGGTGATCGAGGAGTACGTCGCGCCCGCGCCGGTGGCTGCGGACGGCCCGGCTCTGATCGTGCTGTCGGCCCGTGACGAAGAACGGCTGCGCGAGCGTGTGCGCCAACTGGTCGACCATCTCGCCGTTCTACCGCCCACGGTCACGCTTCACGATCTCGCCTACACGCTGCAAGTGGGCCGCGAAGCCATGGACGAGCGTCTCGGCCTGCTTGTCCCTTCGCTCGACCAGCTGCGCGACGCGCTCACGGGGTGGCTCGACCATCGTCCCGGCGTCGACGACCTCTACCGCGGTCATGCCCGGAAGGGCAAAGAGACGCTTTCCGTCTTCGCTGGCGACGACGACGTCGATGCCATCCTGGATGCATGGTTCACCAAGGGCCGCTACGGCAAGCTGCTCGACGTCTGGACGAAGGGCTTCGCCGTGGATTGGCGCCGCCTTCACGCGACGGACGAACGCCGTCGCGTCAGCCTGCCGACGTACCCTTTCGCCCGCGAACGTTATTGGGTGGACGTGCCCGCCGCCGTCCGGTCGTCGGTCGCCGGTCAGGCGGCCCTGCACCCGCTCCTGCACCGGAACCTCTCCGATATGACCGGGCCCCGTTTCGGCGCACGGTTCGACGGTACCGAAGTCGTGTTCGCCGACCATGTCGTGCAGGGGCGGCGCATGCTTCCGGCGGCGGCTCAGCTGGAGATGGTCCTGTGCGCCATCGCCGAGGCCCTCGGCGACGCCCGCGAAGCCACCCTGAAGCACGTCACGTGGTTGCGGCCCATCGTGGCCGGTCCGGAAGGCATCGACGTGCGGGTCTCGCTCTATCCGGAGGCCGACGGCGCGATCGGTTTCGACGTCCACGACATCGACGAACGCATCGTGTATGCCCAGGGTTCGGCCTTGACCGACGACCGGCCTGCGGCGGTGACGCACGACCTCGATGCCTTGCGCCGCCAGCCGGGCATGGTCCGCGTGAACGCTGATGACGGCTACGCCGCCTTGGCCCGCATGGGCCTGGCCTATGGGCCGGCCTTTCGAGGCATTCGAGAACTGCACGTCGGACCGGACCTGACCGTGGCGCGCCTGGCGATGCCCTCGACCGCGCCCGCCGAAGGCTACCTGCTGCATCCGGCCATGCTCGATGCCGCGCTACAGGCCACCCTCGGTGTCGCGCTCGTCGCCAGGGATGAGACGCCGCGGGTGCCGTCGGCCCTGGCGACGTTGCAGGTGATCCATCCCACGGCGGCCACGATGTGGGCCGTGGTGCGCCACGGCGAGTCACCCGATGTCGATCTATGCGATGACGACGGCGTGGTCTGCGTGCGCCTGGCCGGCCTCCGGTTGACGCCCATGCCGGCCGCGAGCGAGGCCTCGACCGTATTCATGCAGCGCGTGTGGCGACCCGAGCCCGCCACATCGGCGGCCGACACGCCCGCGAGCCACAGCGTGTGGCTTTGCGGCGTCGACGCGACCGGTCTGCGCGATCGGATGCCGGGGGCCGTCATCATGCCGTTCGCGGCCGACGACCACCTGGCGAGCCGCTACGAGGCCGCGGCGTGCCAGTTGCTGGAGCGGCTCCAGGCGCTCCGCGATGGCCGACACCTCGTGCAGGTGGTGGTGCCCGCCGAAGGCGACGATCGCCTTTTCGCCGGCCTCGTCGGCATGCTTCGCACCGCCCACCTGGAAAACCGCCGCATCGAGGGTCAGGTGATCGTCGTCGAGCCGGGGCAGGACATCGCCGCGGTGCTCCACGACAACCGCCACGCCGGCACCGGCGAAGTGCGCTACATCGGTGGCGAGCGTCAGGTCGCGGCGTGGTCCGCGTTCGAGCCGACACCGGCGCCGGTCTCGCCGTGGAAAGATCACGGGGTGTATCTCATCACGGGGGGCGCCGGGGGCCTTGGCCTGATTGTCGCGCGTGCCATCGCCCTGGCCGTGCGCCACCCGGTCCTGGTGCTGACCGGGCGTTCGGCGATGAACGACACGATCCGCGCGAGCGTGCGGATGCTCGAGGCGCTGGGCGCCGTGGTGCGATACCACGCGGCGGACGTCGCCGATGCCATCGCGCTGGGCGAACTCGTTCGCGGTATTCCCGAAGCGTTCGAAAGCCTGGACGGCATTGTTCACAGCGCGGGCGTGGTCCGCGACGGCTATCTGGCTGGCAAGACGCCGGAGCAACTGCGCGAGGTGTTCGCCGCCAAGGTGGCCGGCACCCTTCATCTCGATGCCGCCACGCGGGACATGCCGCTGGACTGCTTCGTCGTCTTTTCGTCCATCGCCGGCGCGTTGGGCAACGTCGGCCAGGCCGACTATGCCGCCGCCAACGCGTTCATGGATGCGTTCGCCATGCGTCGCGCGGGACAGGTCGCGCGGGGCGAGCGGCAGGGCCGCACGCTGTCGATCAACTGGCCCCTGTGGGACGAGGGTGGCATGCGCGCCGACGAGGCCACGCGTGCCATGCTTTCCCGGCAGTGGGGCATGCAGGCGCTGGCGACGGACGCGGGCATCCGTGCCCTCGACCAGGCGCTGGCCGGGGACGCGGCCCAGGTGCTGGTGGTGCACGGCGACGCCGCGCGCATCCATGAGGCGATCGTGGCCGGCCCGCGCCCAGCCGCGACCGCTGCGACCGCTGCGACTGTGACGACGGTCGAGTCGCCGCCCTCGGCTCCCGCGTCGGCGGACACCCTGCTCGACGATCTGCGTCACATGGTGTCGGCACTGATCAAGGTGAAGCCCGAGGACCTCGACGGCGACAGCGGGCTGAGCGAATACGGTTTCGATTCGATCACCTTCACCGAATTCAGCAACGCCCTGAACCGGCACTATGGCCTCGAACTGACGCCGACGGTCTTCTTCGAATACACCACGCTGCGCGGCCTCGCCGGGCATCTGGTTCGCGATCACGGCGTGTCCCGGCCGCCGGCCGCGACGGCCGCGCCCGCCAGGGCCGTGGTCACCGCGCCGATAGCGGTACCGGCCCCGGCCGCGCGCGCGCGGGTCCGCCGGGGTTTCGCCGTGGCGTCGCCGACGCCGGTGCGCGATCCGGTGGCGATCATCGGCATGAGTGGCCGTTTTCCCGGTGCCGCGGACATCGACGCGTTCTGGCACGTGCTGCACGAGGGACGCGATGCCGTGGACGTGCTTCCGGACGACCGCGCCGACTGGTACGCGTGGTACGCGGAGCGGGCCGTGGACGCGCGCACGGTGCACGGCGGGTTCATCGACGGTCTCGACGCCTTTGATCCTGTGTTCTTCGGCATCTCGCCGCGCGAGGCCGAGTCGATGGATCCGCAGCAACGCCTGATGATGATCCACGTGTGGAAGGCGCTCGAAGACGCCGGCTACGCGGCGTCATCGCTGGCCGGGAGCAATACGGGGCTTTACGTGGGCACCATGCCCAGCGGTTACGGCACGCTTGCCAGCCGTGCCGGCGCGTCGATCGAAGGCTATTCGTCCACCGGCACCGTGGCGTCGGTCGGGCCGAACCGGATGAGTTACTTCCTCGACCTGCATGGGCCGAGCGAACCGGTGGAGACCGCGTGCTCCAGTTCACTCGTCGCCCTGCGCCGCGCGGTGCTCGCCATCGAGCGCGGCGACTGCGCGCTGGCCATCGCCGGCGGCGTCAACACACTGGTCAACCCCGAACTGCACATCAGCTTCCAGCAGGCGGGCATGCTCAGCCCGGACGGGCGCTGCAAGACATTCGCCGCCGACGCCAACGGCTACGTCCGCGGCGAAGGCGTGGCCATGCTCGTGCTCAAGCGACTGTCGGCGGCCGAACGCGATGGCGACCACGTCTACGGGCTGATTCGCGGTACGGCGGAAAACCACGGCGGCCGGGCGAACTCCCTGACTGCGCCGAATCCGTCGGCGCAGGCCGCGGTCGTCCGACAGGCCTATGAAGACGCGGGCGTCGACCCGCGCACGGTCGGGTATATCGAAGCCCACGGCACCGGCACGCCGCTGGGCGACCCGGTGGAGATCAACGGGCTCCGGAGCGCGTTCCGGGCGTTGTACGCCGGCGCGACGGATGCCATGGCGCCGCACTGCGGGCTCGGTTCGGTGAAGACGAACATCGGCCATCTCGAATTGGCCGCCGGGGTGGCCGGCGTGGTCAAGGTGCTGTTGCAGATGAAGCACCGCACGCTGGTGAAGAGCCTCCATGCCGAGGTGCTCAACCCGTACATCGACCTGACGGACAGTCCGTTTTACGTCGTGGACGGCAACCGCGAATGGCTCGCTCCGCGCGACGCCGACGGTCGGGTGCTACCACGCCGCGCGGGGGTGAGTTCGTTCGGTTTCGGCGGTGTCAACGCGCATGTCGTGATCGAAGAATACGTGCCGTCGCCACGCGTCGAGGCGCCCGATGCGCCGGCCGCGGTGATCCTGTCGGCCCGCGATGCCGACCGCCTTCGCGAGCAGGTCGAGGCCTTGCGGGCGTTCCTGCCTCGGGCCGAGGTGTCGCTGGCGGATATCGCCCACACCTTGCAGGTGGGCCGTGACGCCATGGCGTGCCGGTTTGGCGTCGTGGTGTCGTCCCTCGCCGAACTGGAGGCGCGACTTGCCGCGTTCCTCGACGACGGGCGCGTCGAACCGCCGCACGGTGCACTCGGCGCCCTCGTCGGCCGATGGCTCGACGGGCAATCCGTCGCATGGCCGGCACCGGCCGGTGGCCCCGCGCCACGACGGGTAAGCCTGCCGACGTATCCGTTTGCCCGCGAACGTTACTGGATCGCCTCGGGCACGCGGGGTGCGACACGCCTGCATCCGCTGGTACACCGCAACGTCTCCGATCTCGCCGGTCCGCGTTTCAGCAGCCGGTTCGAGGGCGCGGAGTCGTTCCTCGCCGACCATCGCGTGGGGGCCCAGCGTGTGCTGCCCGGCGTGGCCCAACTGGAGATGGCACGGTTCGCCGTGGCCCAGGCCATGGGCACGGACGCCGCCTTGCACCTGCGCGACGTCGTCTGGTCGCGTCCCGTCGTGGTGGACGACGGTGGCGTGGATCTGCACGTATCGCTGCATCCGCGTGGCAACGGCGAGGTCGACGTGGATATCCACGACGTCGACGGCATCGTCCATGGCCAGGGCAGGGTCACCGCGGCCCCCATCGCGGCTCCCGATGCGCTGGATCTGGACGCGCTGCGCCGTGAGGTATCGCCGGTCGACGTCGATGGCTGCTACGCGCGCTTCGAGGCCATGGGGCTGCACTACGGCCCGGCGTACCGTGGCATGAAAGCGCTCTTCGTCGGCGATGGCGTGGCGATCGCGCGGGTCGAGTTTGCCGGCACGGTCGATCCTGCCGTGGCCTGGCCCCCGGGGTTGCTGGATGCCGCATGGCAGGCATCCATCGGGTTGCGGGCCGACGCCGACGCGGCGTCGCTGCGCCTGCCGTTCGCACTGGACGCACTCGACGCGCACGGCCCCTGCGACCGCGCGATGTGGGCGGTGGCGCGGGCGCGCGACGGTTCGCACACGGTCGACATCGACCTGTGCGACGACGCGGGTCGGCCGGCGTTGTCGTTGCGAGGCCTCGCCTTCCGGGCCGTCGGCGAGACGCCTTCGGTCGAGGTGGCGGTGCCCGCCGCGGTGGACGATGACTTCCTGGAGCGCGCCACGGGGTACTTCGAACGATTCCTCGCCACCGCCTTGAAGCTGCCGGCGCACCGGATCGACCGCAAGGCGCGCATGGAGGCCTACGGCATCGATTCGCTGATGGTGCTCGAACTGACGCGCAGCCTCGAGGGCTCGTTCGGTCCGCTGCCGAAGACCCTGTTCTTCGAATACCAGACCCTGGCCGGGCTGAGCGGCTACTTCGCCACCCGGCATCGCGACACCATGGCGGCGCTGCTCGGCCAGCCGCGCGCGGTCGCTGCCGTGGCGTCCGCGCCGGCCGTTCGGCGGGTGGAGCGCAGCGCATCGCGCTATGCCGTGCGCGAGCGGCGCGACGCGGCCGACACGATCGCCATCGTCGGCGTGGCCGGCCGCTACCCGCAGGCGGAGAACCTGGCCCAGTTCTGGGCCAACCTCAGCGCGGGCCGCGACAGCATCACCGAGATTCCCGGCGACCGTTGGGATCATTCGCTCTACTTCGATGCCGAGCGCGGCAAGCCCGGCAAGACCTACGGGCGCTGGGGCGGCTTCCTCGACGGGGTGGACCGCTTCGATCCCCTGTTCTTCAACATCTCGCCGCGCGAAGCCGAGCGCATGGACCCCCAGGAGCGGCTGTTCCTTGAATGCGTGCACGCGACGCTCGAGGACGCCGGCTACACGCGCGCCAACGTCGCCGCGAACGGTAGCGTGGGCGTGTTCGCCGGGGTGATGTACGAGGAATACCCGCTTTTTGGCGCGCAGGCGCAGGCGCGCGGCGAGCCGCTGGCGGTACCCGGGCATCCCGCGTCCATCGCCAACCGCGTGTCGTATTTCTGCGACTTCCACGGACCCAGCATGGCGCTGGACACCATGTGCTCGTCGTCGCTGACGGCGATCCACCTGGCGTGCCATAGCCTGCAGCGCGGCGAATGCGCCGTGGCGATCGCCGGTGGCGTCAACGTGTCGATCCATCCGAACAAGTACCTCACGCTCGGCGAGGGCCGCTTCATCTCCGGCAAGGGGCGCTGCGAGAGCTTCGGCGAGGGCGGGGAAGGCTACGTGCCCGGCGAAGGCGTGGGTGCGGTGCTGCTAAAACCCCTGGCCCAGGCGGAAGCCGACGGCGATCACATCTACGGCGTGATCCGTGCCACGGCGGTCAACCACGGTGGCAAGACCAACGGCTACACGGTGCCCAACCCCAACGCGCAGGCGACCGTCATCGAACAGGCCTTGCGTGCCGGTGGGGTGGACGCGCGTGAGGTCAGCTACGTTGAAGCGCACGGCACGGGCACCAGCCTGGGCGATCCGATCGAGATCGCGGGCCTGTCGAAGGCGTTCGCCGGCTGGACGACCGACACGGGTTTCTGCGCGATCGGTTCGGCCAAGTCGAACATCGGCCACTGCGAAAGCGCGGCGGGCATCGCAGGCGTCACCAAGGTGTTGCTGCAACTTCGCCACGGCCAGATCGCGCCGAGCCTGCATTCGCAGGTGCTCAATCCGAACATCGATTTCACCGCCACGCCGTTCGTGGTGCAGCAGACGTTGGCGAACTGGGAGCGCCCGGTCATCGACGGAAAGGCGCGTTCGCGCCTGGCGGGCATCTCGTCGTTCGGCGCCGGCGGCGCCAACGCGCACGTGGTGATCGAGGAGTACGTCGCGCCCGCGCCGGTGCCTGCGGACGGTCCGGCGCTCGTGGTGCTCTCCGCTCGTGACGAAGAACGGCTGCGCGAGCGTGTGCACCAACTGGTCGACCATCTCGCCGTCTTGCCTGACACCGTGACGCTCCACGATCTCGCGTACACCCTTCAGGTGGGCCGCGAGGCCATGGACGAGCGTCTCGGCCTGCTTGTCCAGTCGCTCGACCAGCTGCGCGACGCGCTCGCCGCGTGGCTCGACGGCGAGCCGGTGTCGACCGAGTGGCACCGTGGCCGGGCGGGCCACGACGCGATCGCCGAGCTCGACGACGAGGCGATCGGCGCCGCCGTCGACACCTGGATCGCGAAGGGGCGCTACGGCAAGCTGCTTGCCCTGTGGACGAAGGGGCTGTCGCTCGACTGGCAGCGCCTGCATGGCGACGCGATAAGGCGCAGGGTAAGCCTGCCGACCTATCCGTTCGCGAAGGAGCGCTACTGGCTACCGGTCACGGACACCATGGCCGCCGCGCCGGCCGCATGGCATCCCTTACTCCACCGCAACACCTCCACCCTCGCCACGCAGCGGTTCAGCTCACGCTTCGACGGCGGCGAGTGGTTCTTCGCCGAGCACCGCG
>CAJYHU010000079.1 GCA_913774655.1 uncultured Luteibacter sp.
GAATTGCTCGAGCGGGCGGCCGACGTGGTCGTCTCGATGATCGGCCAGCTGCGCCACGGGCTGAAGATCGATCCGGTCAAGAAGCTGCGCGACCAACTGCAGGCGCTGGAATCGGAGGCCGACCGCCTGCTGCTCGACCCCTACCGTTCCCTCTACGCCGAAGGCTCCGACCCCATCCGGGCGGTGCTGGCGAAGGATCTCTTCGAGCTGGTGGAAAAAGCCGTCGACAAGTGCCGTGACGTCGGCAACGTCGTCTATTCCATCGTGCTCAAGAACTCCTGACGGGCGGCCACCCATGAGCATGGTTCTCGCGGTCGTCCTGATCGCCCTTGCCTTCACCTATATCAATGGCTTCCACGACACCGCGAACTCCATCGCCACCGTCGTCGCCACCAAGGTGCTCACGCCCGGCCAGGCCGTGTTGCTGGCCGCCGTCACCAATCTCGCGGGTGCCCTGTGGGGCACGGCCGTGGCCGCCACCATCGCCTCGGGGCTCATCGACACCGGCGTGATCGACGTCGGTTCGCACCTGCTGATCAGCGCCCTGCTCGGCGCCACCATCTGGAACCTCATCACCTGGTGGCTGGGCCTGCCGTCCAGTTCCAGCCACGCCCTCGTGGGTGGCCTCTGCGGCGCGGCGCTCGCGGCGTCCGACGGCAACCTGCACGCCATCATCTGGTGGCAGGGCGGAGCGCACTGGTGGCTGGGCAAGGGGGTGCTGCCCAAGGTGATCGTGCCGATGATCGTGTCGCCCTTCCTGGGCTTCGTGATCGGCTTCCTCATCATGGGCGGGCTCTACGCGCTGCTGGGCTTCTTTTCCGGTCGCTCGGGCTTCCTGCACCGGCTGGGCCGCACGCCCTTCGTCAACAGCTTCTTCGGCAAGGCGCAGATCCTCTCGGCCAGCGCCATGGGCGTGTCCCACGGCATGAACGACGCGCAGAAGAGCATGGGCATCATCGCCCTGGCCCTTGCCGGGGCGACGGCGGCGGGGCAGTTCGACCATCTGCCGACGTTCCTGCATTTCCTGCGCATCCCCCACGACCCGGCCGCGGCTGGCGGGTTTCCGATCCCGGTATGGGTGAAGGTCGTCTGCGCGCTGACGATGGCCGCGGGCACGGCCGGCGGCGGCTGGCGCATCATCAAGACGCTCGGCCACAAGATGGTCAAGCTGCACCCGATCAACGGCTTCGCCGCCGAGGGCAGTTCCGCGGCTGTGATCCTCACCGCCTCGATGATGGGCGTGCCGGTGTCCACCACGCACAACGTGTCGGCGTCGATCATGGGCGTGGGCGCGGCCAAGCGGCTGAACGCCATCCGCTGGTCCGTGGTCGAGCGCATGGTGTGGGCGTGGATCCTCACCCTGCCCATCACCGCCGGCATCGGCTACGGCCTGGTCAAGCTCGGCAACCTGTTCTTCTGATCCGGCCTCAGAGCGCGTCGGCGTCGCCGTTGACCACCTGCTCGAGCTGGTCGCCGGTGGCGCCGAGTTCTTCGATCAGGCGGGCCAGTTCGGGCTCGTCGAGGTACTCGTAGGGGCGGTTCTCGCACAGGTGCAGGTAGGGCGATCCGTCGAGGTCGGCCTCGGCGAGGTAACCGGTGCGCTGCTCCCAGTTGAAGCGCAGGCAGCGGCGGGCGTCCACGCCCGCCAGCGGGCCGATCGGCGTGGAGAGGCGCAGGTAGCGCCGACCGTCCGCGTCTTCGAGTTCCGCGAGGTAGATGCCCTGGTGGCGGCCATCGGGCAACTCGAGGTCGAAGCTGATCAGGTAGGGCTCGTTCTGGCGCAGCGCGTGGATGCCGCCGATATGGGAGCGAATCGCCTCGAAGTGACGCATGCGGTGCCGGTCCGTCGTGTCGGGGCTCCGATGGTACCCTTCGTCGATCAAGACGGCATGACGGGTTCACCCATGAACGACGAAACCGACGACGAAGCCCGCGCGCTCCGTGCGCGCCGGATCCTCGACGCGGTGGCCGCGATTCCGCGTGGACGGGTCGCCAGCTATGGCGCGATCGCCGCGCGGGCGGGGTACCCCGGGCGGGCCCGCCTCATCGGTCGGGTGCTGGGCGACGCCCCCGACCGCATGGCGCTGCCATGGCATCGGGTGTTGCGGGCGGACGGCCGCATCGGCATCCCCGCCGGTACGCAAGGCTTTCGCGAGCAGTGCCGGCGGCTCAAGGCGGAAGGCGTCACGGTGAAGGACGGCCGGGTGCCGATGAGCGCGTTCGGCCTGGACCACGACCTGGATCGCGCGATCTGGTCGTGGGGCTAACGGTACTCGACGACGCTGGCCTGCCAGTGGCCGCCGTTCCCTCGGTCCATCGCGTAGTCGAGCAGGCGGGAATGCCACGTGAGCCGGGCCGTGGCGGGATCGATGGCGGTCACCGTCGCGGCCGGCCGGATCACCGCCTCCACAAGGGCTGACTCGGTGGTCCGGACGATATCCCCGCCGAATCCGACGGCGCCGCCGGGACGGGTCTGCGCTACCGCCGGCGCGGCGAACGAAAGCAGGACGACGAACGCGAGCGATGGCTTCATGGGGATGCCCGTAGGGAGAGCGAGGAAGAGACGACCGTCGCCACGTGCGCGCGGGCCCGGGCCCATTAGCCTCCTAAGCGCCCAGGCTGGCAAGCGCATTCGCCGAAAATCGCTGTAGGTCGTCAGCCCCCTCCGCGTCGCCGTCATCGGCGTGGCAGGCGCGGTTTGCTAGCATGGGCGGATGCAGTCCCAGGCTCTCGATCTCCTCCATTCCGTCTTCGGTTACCCGGCCTTCCGCGGCCAGCAGCAGGCGATCGTCGAGGAGGTGGCCGAAGGCCGCGATGCCCTCGTACTGATGCCCACCGGCGGCGGCAAGTCGCTGTGCTACCAGATTCCCGCGCTCATGCGTTGCGGCACGGGCATCGTGGTGTCGCCCCTGATCGCACTCATGCAGGACCAGGTCGACGCCCTCACCGAAGCCGGCGTCAAGGCGCGTTACCTCAACTCGAGCCTCGACCCGGCCACCCAGCGCGAGGTCGAAGACCTCCTCGTGGCCGGTGAGCTCGATTTGCTCTACGTCGCCCCCGAGCGCCTGCTGACGGGCCGCTTCCTCGCCTTGCTCGACCGCATCCCCATCGCGCTGTTCGCCATCGACGAAGCGCACTGCGTGTCGCAGTGGGGACACGATTTCCGACCGGAGTACCGCGAGCTCACCCTGCTGCACGAGCGTTTTCCGGAGGTGCCGCGCATCGCGCTCACGGCCACCGCCGACGAGCGCACGCGCGAGGAGATCGTCGAGCGCCTGGGCCTGCACGAGGCACGCCGCTTCGTGTCGAGTTTCGACCGGCCGAACATCCGTTACCGCGTGGCACCCCGGCAGAACGCCCGCCGCCAGCTGCTCGATTTTCTCGACGCGCATCGCGGCGAGGCCGGCATCGTCTATTGCCTGAGCCGGCGCAAGGTCGACGAGACAGCGGCCTGGCTCGTGGAGGCCGGCGTCGACGCGTTGCCCTATCACGCGGGCCTGGATGCCGAGGTGCGCATGCGCCACCAGCAGCGGTTCCTCCGCGAGGACGCCATTGTGATGGTGGCGACGGTGGCCTTCGGCATGGGCATCGACAAACCCGACGTCCGCTTCGTCGCGCACCTCGATCTGCCGCGCAGCATGGAAGGCTATTACCAGGAGACCGGCCGTGCGGGACGCGACGGCCTGCCGGCTGAGGCGTGGATGGTCTACGGCCTGGGCGACGTCGTGACGATGAGCCAGATGATTTCGCAGTCGGAGTCCGGCGACGATCGCAAACGCATCGAGCGACTCAAGCTCGATGCCCTGCTGGGTTACGCCGAGGCCACCCGCTGCCGTCGTCAGTTGCTGCTGGAGGCATTCGGCGAGATCTACCCGGAACCGTGCGGAAACTGTGACAACTGCCTCGCGCCACCGAAGACATGGGATGCCACGGTAGCCGCGCAGAAAGCCATGTCGTGCATCTATCGCAGCGGCCAGCGCTTCGGTGCGGGCCATCTCATCGACATCCTGCGCGGCGAGTCGAGCGTACGCGTGCGCGAGCTCGGCCACGACAACCTCAGCGTGTTCGGCGTGGGCACCGACATGGATGCCACGCAGTGGCGTTCGGTGTTCCGCCAGTTGCTCGCCGCGGGCCTGGTCGAGGCCGATCCCGAGGGTTACGGCACCCTGCGTCTGTCGGCATCGAGCGGCCCGGTGCTCAAGGGCGAACGCAAGGTCTGGTTGCGAGAGGATGCGCGTCCGGCGCGCGGGCGGCGCACCTCCCGGCCGTCGCCGGCGGTGGCCGGCGCGTCGCTGGGCATCGAGGCGGTCGAGGAGCCGCTGTGGAACGCCCTGCGCCGCGTTCGCGCGGAGCTGGCCAAACAGCACGGTGTGCCCGCGTACGTCATCTTCCACGATGCCACGCTGCTCGCCATGCTCCGCGCGTTGCCGCAGGATGAAGACGAACTCGGTGCCATCAGCGGCGTGGGCGAGAACAAGCTCAAGCGTTACGGCAAGGATTTTCTCGCGGTGCTGACGGCAGCCGACTAGATGGGCGCTCCGTTGTTGAGATAATTCGCAAAAGCTTGCGTCGCAGCCGTTCGACCCCAACCATCGTAAAGCGATCCAGGGAGCCCTCATGCACGACGCCACGCCACTCATCGCCACCATCGTCGGTGGACTCGTCCTTGCTTTCGTTTTCGGCGCCATCGCCCATCGATTGCGCCTGCCCGTGCTCGCGGGCTACCTGCTCGCTGGCGTGGTCGCCGGGCCGTTCACGCCCGGCTACGTCGCCGATGCCGGCATCGCGCAGGAGCTCGCCGACCTCGGCGTGATCCTGCTGATGTTCGGCGTGGGCCTGCACTTCTCGCTCAAGGACCTGCTCGCGGTGAAGTCCATTTCCATTCCCGGCGCCGCGGGACAGATGGGCGTCGCCACCGGCATGGGGATGGTGCTCGGCTGGGCCCTCGGCTGGCCGCTGGCGCAAGGCTTCGTCTTCGGCCTCGCGTTGTCGGTGGCGAGCACGGTGGTGCTGCTGCGTGCGATGGAGGAGCGCCGTCTGCTCGACAGCGACCGGGGGCGCATCGCGGTGGGCTGGCTGATCGTCGAAGACCTCGCGATGGTGCTTGCCCTGGTGCTGCTCCCCGCGATCGGCGGATTCCTCGGTACGGGCCAGGGCGGGCCCGTACCGTCGATGAGCGAACTGCTCACCACCGTGGGCCTGACCATCGGCAAGGTGGTGCTCTTCGTCGCGGTGATGTTGGTGGTCGGCAAGCGGGTCATTCCCTGGACCCTTCAGGCGGTGTCGGCGAGCGGCTCGCGCGAGCTGTTCCGGCTCGCCGTGCTGGCGATCGCGCTGGGCGTGGCCTTCGGCGCCGCCCACCTCTTCGACGTGTCGTTCGAACTGGGCGCGTTCTTCGCCGGCATGATGATGGGCGAGTCGAAGCTCTCGCAGCGGGCCGCCGAAGAAACCCTCCCGTTGCGCGATGCGTTCGCGGTGCTGTTCTTCGTGTCCATCGGCATGCTGTTCAATCCGGGCATCGTCGTGCAGCACCCGTGGATCGTGCTTGCCGCCTGTCTCATCATCGTGGTGGGCAAGTCACTGGCGGCCTATGCGATCGTGCGCGCGTTCGGCCGTCCGCCCAAGACCGCGCTCACCATCGCCACCAGCCTCGCCCAGATCGGCGAATTCTCGTTCATCCTTGCCGGACTCGGCGTGTCGGTGGGCCTGTTGAGCGAGCAGGCGCGCGATGTCTTGCTCGCCGCGGCCATCGTGTCGATTCTCATCAATCCGTTGCTTTTCATTGCCCTGGACCGTTGGGTGGCGAAGCACGACGCCGACGCGCCCGACGAGCATCCCATCGTCAAAGGCCATACCGTGCTC
>CAJYHU010000080.1 GCA_913774655.1 uncultured Luteibacter sp.
CCCAAAGAGTCCCGTGAGCGAGAACGCAAACGCGCCGTTGCCCGCCAACGCGCCCTGGATCGTCATGAAGTTCGGCGGCACCTCCGTGGCCACCGCCGCACGCTGGCGCAACATCCTTGAACTGGCCGCCAGCCGCCGCGCCGAAGGCGCCCGCGTGCTGATCGTGGTATCGGCCCTGTCCGGCGTCACCGATGGCCTGAAACAGCTTTGCACTCACTCCGAACCCAAACGCCGCTCGGACGCGGCCTCCGCACTGGCCGATCGCCACCACGCCCTGCTCGCCGAGATGTCGCTGGCCATGCCCCGGACGCTCGGTGCGCGCCTGGCCGACCTCGCCGGTCTGGCCGGCAACGGTGCGGGGGATCTCGGCGAACTGGCCTGGCAGGCCGCCGTGCAGGCGCACGGCGAACTGATGTCGAGCGCGCTCGGTGCGGCCTTCCTCAGCGCCAACGGCCTGCCCACCACCTGGGTCGATGCGCGCGAGTGCCTGCATTCGGTGGCCCTCCCCAACCAGAACGAGCGTACCCGCCTGCTCTCGGCGATGGTCGAGCCGCATCACGACGCCGCGCTTGCCGCGTCGCTGGCGACGCGTGGCGACGTTTTCATCACGCAGGGCTTCATCGCCTGCGACGAGACCGGCCGCACTGTGTTGCTCGGCCGTGGCGGCTCCGACACCTCGGCGGCCTACTTCGGCGCCCTGCTGGGCGCCGCGCGGGTGGAGATATGGACCGACGTCGCGGGCATGTTCAGTGCGAATCCGCGCCAGGTAAGCGGCGCGCGACTGCTCCGGCGGCTGGATTACGAAGAGGCCCAGGAAATCGCCTCCACCGGGGCCAAGGTGCTGCATCCACGCTGCCTGTCGCCGTTGCGCGAGCCCCGCGTGCCCCTGCTGGTGAAGGACACCAACCGTCCCGAACTCGAAGGCACCGTGATCGGTCCCGAGGTGCGCGAGCATGCGCCGAGCATCAAGGCGATCAGCGCGCGCAAGGGCATCACGCTGGTCTCGATGGAATCGGTCGGCATGTGGCAGCAGGTGGGTTTCCTCGCCGACGTGTTCGATGCGTTCAAGCGCCATGGCCTTTCGGTCGACCTCATCGGCTCGGCGGAGACCAACGTCACCGTGTCGCTCGATCCGACCGAAAACCTGCTCGATTCGGATGCCATCGCCGCGCTCGCCGCCGACTTGGCGCGGGTGTGCCGGGTCAAGGTGATCGCGCCCTGCGCGGCGATCACGCTGGTCGGCCGTGGCATGCGTTCGATGCTGCACAAGCTGTCAGGCGTGCTCGCGGAGTTCGGCCAGATGCGCGTGCACCTGATTTCGCAGTCGTCGAACAACCTCAACCTCACCTTCGTGGTGGACGAGGACGTCGTCGACCAGATGCTGCCGCGCCTGCACGAGTTGCTCATCGGCGCCGGTGCGCTGCGCACCGACGACAGCCTGGTCTTCGGTCCGAGCTGGCAGTCGCTCTACGGCAGCGGCGACCCGGCCCTGCCGTCGGCCGCGTGGTGGCAGGCCGAGCGCCCGCGTCTCATCGAACTGGCAAGGCAGCGCACGCCGCGCTACGTCTATCACTTGCCGACCGTGCGCGCGCAGGCGCGCCAGGTCAAAGGCCTGCGTGCCGTCGACCGCGTGCATTACGCGGTCAAGGCCAATACGCATCCGGGCATCCTCAAGGTGCTGGCCGAGGAAGGCTTCGCGTTCGAATGCGTCTCGCCAGGCGAACTGGCCGCGGTGTCCGCGGCCGTGCCGGACGACGTGCCGCTGCTGTTCACGCCCAACTTCGCGTCGCGCCGTGACTTCGCCGCGGCGTTGTCCACCCGCGCCACCGTCACCATCGATGCGCTGCATCCGATGGAACACTGGGGCGATCTCTTCGCCGGCCGCGACATCGTGCTGCGTGTCGACCTCGGTCGCGGGCTCGGCCACCACGACAAGGTGAAGACCGGCGGCGTCGGCAGCAAGTTCGGCGTGCCGATCGAACACATCGATCGCTTCCTGCGCATGGCGGGCGATGCCGGCGCGCGCGTGATCGGCCTGCACGCGCACCTGGGTTCGGGGATTCTTGATGCCGCGCACTGGGGCGAGGTGTATTCGCAGCTGGCCGCGCTGGCCGAACGCATCGGCACGCTGTCGGTGCTCAACATCGGCGGTGGTCTGGGCGTGCCCTCGCATCCGGGCGAGTCGCCGCTGGACATGGCCGCGCTGGACCGCGTGCTGACCGCGGTGCGCCAGGCGTACCCGCAATTCCAGCTATGGATGGAGCCGGGGCGGTTCCTCGTCGCCGATGCCGGCGTGTTGCTGGCCCGGGTCACCCAGGAGAAAGAGAAGGGCGCCAACGTGCGCTACCTCGGCATCGACACCGGCATGAACAGCCTGATCCGGCCCGCGCTGTACGACGCGTGGCACGAGATCGCCAACCTCACGCGGCACGGCGAGCCGGCGACGACGATGTATCAGGTCGTCGGCCCCATCTGCGAGTCCGGCGATACGCTCGGTTCCGACCGGCGCCTGCCTGAATCGCGCGAGGACGATGTCATCCTCATCGCGCAGGGTGGCGCGTACGGCGCGGTGATGGCATCCCGATACAACCTGCGCGACGAGGCCGACGAGGTGCTGATCCCGTGACTTCCGTGTACACCGATCCCCGCGCGAGCCAGCGCTTCCGTTTCGTGCGTCATGCCTACGTCGATGGCGTCGCCGAGCTGGCCTATGCGTTCGACGACGGCCCGGAGCTGGTCGAGCGGGTGAGCTTTCCCGGTGCGCCCGCCGTGCCTGCGGGGCGCGAGACGGCCTTTGCGGCTGCCCTGCGCCTGCTGCACCTGGTCGCCGGCGTCAGCTATTACAAGGCGGGCATCCCCGGCACCCTCGTCGTGGAGGGCGAACCGCTCGACGAAGACAGCGCCTCGCTGGCCGATGCGCTCTACCTGCACGGCCTGGCCGAGTTCGCCTATCGCAACCGGCTCGACCTGCGCGGCCGCATCCGCTTTCCGTTCGCGGCCAAGGGCGGCGGCAAGGCGCCGGCCGTGGGGCTGCCGAAGCGATCGCTGCTGCCGATCGGCGGCGGCAAGGACTCCGTCGTCGCCGTCGAGGCGGTCAAATCCATCGGTGCCGACGCCACCGCGGTGTGGGTCGGCAATTCGCCGCTTATCGCCGCCTGCGCCGCGCGCACGGGGTTGCCCACGCTGAACATTGGCCGCGAACTCGCGCCCGGCCTGTTCGAACTCAACCGCCTGGGCGCGTGGAACGGCCACATCCCGGTCACCGCGATCAATTCGGCGATCCTCACCCTGGCGGCGATCCTCTACGGCTATGACTCGATCGTGTTTGCCAACGAGCGCTCGGCCTCGGTCGCCACGCTCGAGTACGACGGCCAGGAAGTGAACCACCAGTGGAGCAAGGGCTTCGGTTTCGAGAAGACCTTCCACGACTACCTGCATTCGCACGTGGCGGCCGATCTCGATTACTGCTCCTTGCTGCGGCCGTGGTCGGAGCTGGCGGTGACCAGCGCCTTCGCCCGCCTGGGCGGGCATTACTTCGACGTATTCTCCAGCTGTAACCGCAACTTCAAGATCCTCGGCCCCAAGCCCGCGGACCGCTGGTGCGGGCAGTGCCCGAAGTGCCACTTCGTGTTCCTCGCGCTGGCCCCCTTCATGGCCAAGCCGCGCCTGTTGTCGATCTTCGGGCGCAACCTGCTCGACGACGACGCGCTCGCCGGGGCGTTCGACGCGTTGCTCGAATACAAGGACCACAAGCCGTTCGAGTGCGTGGGCGAGGGCGACGAAGCGCGCGCCGCGCTGGCCGCGCTCGCCGAGCGGCCGGAGTGGCGCGAAGACGCCCTGGTGGCGCGTTTCCGCACTGAGATCCTTCCGCAGCTCGATCGCGCGGACCTCGCGTTGGCGCCGTGGCTGATGCCGGGCGCGTCGCACCTGGTGCCCGAACGCCTGCGGGGAGCGCTGGATGCGCTGGGCTGATCTGGAGGGGCGGCGTGTCGCCGTCTGGGGTTTCGGTCGCGAGGGGCGCGCGGCGCTGAACGCGCTGGCGCGACACCTGCCCGGCCAGGCGGTGGACCTGCTCTGCGCCCCCGCCGAGGCGCGCGTGGCCGGGGATGCGTTCACCTCGGTTCGCGTGCGCACCCAGACGCCCGACGAGGCGCTGCTGTCCGGCTACGACGTCGTGATCAAGTCGCCGGGCATTTCCGCGTACAAGCCCGAACTGCTGGGCGCGCAGGCGCGCGGCACGCGCTTTACCTCGGGCACCGCGCTGTGGTTCGGCACGCATCCGGGCGAACGCACCATCGCCGTGACCGGTACCAAGGGCAAGAGCACCACGTCGGCGTTGCTGGCGCACCTGGCGCGCTCGCTGGGCGTGCGCACGGCCCTGGCGGGCAACATCGGCCTTCCTTTGCTCGAACTCGACGGCGCGTCGGCCGCGCTCTGGGTGATCGAACTGTCGAGCTTCCAGACCGGTGACGCCCTGGGCGTCGATCTGGGCGTCGTGACCAGTCTTTACGAAGAACACCTCGACTGGCATGGGTCGCGCGAACGCTACGTCGACGACAAGCTCAAGCTGCTCGCCGCGTCGGCGCGCGTGCTGGTGAACGCGACGCAGCCCGCGCTGCTCGCGCGTGCGGTGGCCCATCCGGGACTCATCACCTTCGGCGATACGGCGGGATGGCACGTCGCCGAGGGATGGATTCGCCGCGGCACGCAGGACGTGGTGCCCGCGTCGGCCGTGGCGGCCCCTGGCCTGCACAACGCGCTGAATGCCTGCGCGGCGCTGGCCGCCCTCGAACAGATGGGCCTGGACGCGCGCGCGGCGGCACCCGCCGTGTCCACCTTCGTACCGTTGCCGCATCGCCTCCAACCGCTGGGCCAGCACGAGGGCTTGCACTGGGTGAACGACTCCATCAGCACCACGCCCCTGGCGAGCCTCGCCGCGTTGGAGAGCTTGGGGGAGCGGCGCGTTGCCCTGATTGTCGGAGGCCACGATCGTGGCCTCGACTGGATGTCCTTCGTCGACGCGATGGGGCGCCAGGCGCCGTTGGCCATCGTCTGCCAGGGTGCCAACGGACCACGCGTCGCCGATGCGCTGGAGGCCGCGGGGGTGGCGGGCGTGCATCGCGCGCTCGACCTCGCGGCCGCCGTGGCCGCCGCGCGCCACGCGCTCGGTGGCGATGGCGTGGTCGTGCTGTCGCCCGGTGCGCCGAGCTTCGACCAGTTCAAGGATTACGCCGAGCGCGGCCAGCGGTTCGCGGCGCTCGCGGGCTTCGAGCCGGGCGTGGCATCGATCCAGGGTCTCGGCATCGCCTGATGCCGAATCGCCGATACCTTCGGCTCACACCCTTCGGCATTTGACGTTCGTCAAACCGTCGACCGACGGTGGGGAGCCGATCGCATCGCCGAGCAACGTTCCTACGACGTCAATCGTTTGCCGCCGCCAGCAATGTCCCTACGACCGCAGCCAGCGCGGCGTAGAGTTCCGGCGGTACGTCCTCGCGCAACCGTACGGCGGCGAGCAGGGTGGCGATCTGGGGATCCAGGTGCGGCGCCAGGCCCATGGCCTGGGCGCGTTCGAGCATCGAACGCACGCCGTCGGCGTCGATCCGCTGCGTGCTGCCGTTGCTGGTAGGCGTGGCCAGTCGCAGCCGCACGCTGCGGCGCGGCGAAGGAAGCGACGTCGTCATGCGCGGGCCTCGAGCAGCACCGCGCTGTACGCGCCCGTGGGCACGGGTATGCCATGCAGGCACGAGAACTGGTCGAGTTGAAGCCCGCTTTTTTCCAATTGTCGACGCAGCGACACGAACGACGCCTCCAGGTGCGACACCGTCTCCACGTGCTGCGCCCACAGGCGCACGGTGACGCGGGGCATACGCAGCTGGATTTCGCCCTGCACCGGTCCCAGCGTCGGCGGATCGATGGCGAAACCGACGGTCCAGGCGCCATCCACCTCACCGGCGGACGGCTTGCCTTCTTCGATGCGCAACTGGAGCACGTCGTAGCCCCCGCGCACACCGGCCAGGGGAATCTCGAGCATCCATAGCCCCGCCTGTGGCTGGGATTCGAGCTGGCCGATCTCCACCCGGGAAATCGCCGCGCGCACGTCCGTGCGCAACTGGCTCACCAGCGACTCGATGTCGTTCTCGGTGAGGGGCAGTTCGGCGGCGCGCGGTTGCGCGACGAGCGCGCGCTGGGCGAGCGGGGGTGGGGTGTCGGTCGCCGGGCGGCCGGGAGCGGTACCCGGTCGCGACGTCGGCACATCCGCCAGCGCCCGGCGCAGGACGAGCAAGGCCGCCTTAAAGTCGTCATCCGCTGGCATCGGTTCCTCGGGCTGGGCGAGGTTGGCCTCCAGGAACGCGCCACTCTTGGCGATCGCTTCCTTCATGCCTTCGGGCGAGGCGAGTGTTTCGGGTTTGACGATGGCGCTTTCGAGCGTGGCCAGCGCTGCGCGTAAAGGGGCGGGCAGGGCACGCGCCAACGGGCGGCGCGCCAGCGTCGCGAGCGTGCCCAGCAACGACGCGTAGCCGTTCTGCTGGGGAAGTCGCTCGCGTAGTCCCTGCATCGCGAACCGCTCTTCCGGCGGCGCGGCGATCACCTCCAGCTGCGGTTGCGGCCCTTGCGTCAGCACGCGCACCTGGAACTGTTGCGGCAACGAGGTGCCCGCCGGATCGGCTTCGACCGTCATGCCGCCGATATCGAGCAACACCTTGCCCACGTCGGTCTGGCCCATCACCCGCGCCGACAGCAACGTGCCCACCCGCCATGCGTCGACGGCGGCCGTGGTGCCCGCAGCCGCGCCGGCCCAAAGCTGGGCAGCGAAACTCGTCGGCAGGATGTTCAAGGCGCAGGTCCTCCGGGGGGCCTGGGCGGCACCCCCATGGGGCCGCTCCTGTGGTTAGGAGAATCGGCGGGGGACGCGGGAACTTTAGGGGGATGGGACGTGTGGGTGGGCGCTTGGGAGGTGGGGGTCAGGAGATGGGGGGCGGGGAGTGGGGGCGCCATC
>CAJYHU010000081.1 GCA_913774655.1 uncultured Luteibacter sp.
GAGCGTTCGCCAGGCGTTTTTTCGGTCGTTCATTTTCCAGCCAGCTACGCGGCGCCGTTCTCTGTAGCCTTTGTCGCGCCGCTACTCCCCGCGAAGCCTCCATGACCGATCCCCTTCATTCACCGCACCACCGTGCGGCGATTCCGCTCGCCCCGTCCTTGGACCCGTCGCTTGCCGATGCCCACATGCCGACGCGTCTGCCGGTGGTGGATCGCCGCGTCGTGCGCCTGTGCGCGATCGCCATCGTGCTGGGCCTGGGCGTCGGGTGCATCGCCAGGGCGCTGACCGTGCTGATCGGACTCGTCACCAACCTGGTCTTCTACGGACGGCTGGATACGGCGTTCACCAGCCCGGCCGGGCACCACCTGGGGGCGTGGGTGATCCTGGTGCCCGCGGCGGGTGGCATCGTGGTCGGTGCCATGGCGCGCTGGGGCGCGCGGGCCATTCGAGGGCACGGCATTCCGGAGGCCATGGAGCAGGTGTTGACGAACGAGAGCCGTATTCCCGCGCGCATGACATGGCTCAAGCCCTTGTCCTCGGCCATCGCGATCGGCACCGGTGGGCCGTTCGGCGCCGAGGGCCCGATCATCGCCACGGGCGGTGCGGTCGGCTCCCTGCTCGGTCAGTACATGCCCGTGAGCGCCGATGAACGAAAGACGCTTCTCGCGGCCGGTGCGGCGGCCGGTATGGCCGCCGTCTTCAGCGCGCCGGTGTCGGCGGTGCTGCTGAGCATCGAGCTCCTCCTCTTCGAACGCCGCGCCCGTTCCCTGTTGCCGGTGGCACTCGCCGCGGCAGCGGGCACCGGCATGCGGTTCGTGCTCGAAGGCGCCGGGCCGGTATTCCCGATGCCCACGTTGTCGCCGGTCGCGCCCACGGCCCTGGTCGTCTACGCCGCGCTGGGTTTGCTCATGGGCGTGGCCGGCGTGGTCGTAACCCGTTTGACCTACGGCATCGAGGACGCATTCGAAAAACTGCCGATCCACTGGATGTGGTGGCCCGCGCTGGGCGGACTGGCGGTCGGTGCGGTCGGTTACGTGGCGCCCAGGACCCTGGGTGTGGGTTACGACAACATCACCGCCGTGATCTCCGGCCAGCTCAGCCTGGCCGCCATGGCCTGGCTGGCCGTGAGCAAGCTGGCGTCGTGGTCGATCGCGTTGGGTAGCGGCACGTCGGGAGGCACGTTGGCACCGCTGTTTACCATCGGCGGCGCGATCGGTGGCGTCGCGGGGATGTGGCTGGCGCAGGCGGCGTGGCTTCACGTGGACCCACGGATGGCGGCGCTGATCGGCATGGCCGCCTTGTTTGCCGGGGCGTCGCGCGCCCTCATGACATCGGCGGTGTTCGTCTTCGAAACCACGTTGCAGCCACACGCGTTGCTGCCCTTGCTGGCAGCATGTACCACGGCCTATCTGGTGTCGGGCCTGATGATGCGGCACACCATCATGACCGAGAAGATCGCGCGTCGCGGCGTGCACGTGCCGACGGATTTCGTCGCGGACCGGCCGCTTTAAGCGCCGCCGCAACATTCCCACGACTCACCTGGTCGAACCATCCGCCGGATCGTCAGTCGGTTCGATAGCGGGGGATAACCCCCCGATAATCTGTGAAGAGATGTTTTATTCCTGACCCCGGACTTCCGGGAAGAACAAAAAAAAACCGGCGCCGAAGCGCCGGTTTTTTGTTTCAGCGGGGGCGATTACATGCCCGCGCTGGACGACTTCGCCGGCTCGGTGCTGGCGGCGCCGGTCTTCTTGGCCTTGTGATGCTTCTTGTGGGTGGAGGTCATCGAACCGTTTTCGGTGCCCTTCTTGGCTTCGCTGGTGTGGGTCATCGAGCCGGCGGTGGACGCGGGCGTGGGATCGGCCTTCTGCGAGGCGTCCTGCGCGAACGCGGCGCCGCTGAGGACGGTGCAGCCAACCAGCATCGTGAGGAGCAGTTTCGTCTTACGCATGGCGGAGATCTCCTTGGATCGAAAGCGCCTGGGGTTCGTGGCGATGCTCGGCGCGAGGCACCGCGTTACCGGATGATCCGGAGCTGCGTGTTGGTGCAAACGCTATCGCTTTTCACATGAACGGAATACTGACAAAGCTTTCGTCGCGTGAAATTCGTTCAGGAGAAAATTAGTCTTGCCGGAACCGCGTCAGTGGAAATCGCGCGACACGGAGCCCAGCGAGGGAAGCAGGTCGCTGAAGTCGAAAAGTTTCGCGGCCACCAGATGATGCACGCCGTCGATCGACTGCCAGCGTCCGTCCACCGCGAGCAGCACGGCATCGAGCAAGGCGTGGCGGCAGGCCTGGGCCACCTTGGGACGCACGACGACGTTGACGTGACCGGTTTCGTCTTCCAGCGAAACGAAGGTGATGCCACTGGCGGTCTGGGGGCGTTGACGCACCGTGACCAGGCCGGCATGGCGCACCCATGTGCCGTCACGCATGGCGTGCAATGCCGAGGCGGGCCGCACGCGGCGCGACAGCAAATTCTTGCGAATGAGCGAGAGCGGATGCGCGGTGAGCGAAAGGCCATGGGTCGCGTAATCCGCCATGACGTCGTCGGCCACGCTGGGGGAACGCAGGCTGGTGCGTCGCTCGCCTACCGTGCCGAACAGGGGCAGGGTGCGCTCGATGCCGGAGCTTTCCCATCGCGCGCGGTGCCGATGGCCACTCAGCGCGCGCAGCGCGCCCGCATCGGCGAGGCGTTCGCGCTCGAAGCGGTTCATGTCGGTGCGCGCGGCCAGATCGGCGAGGTCGCGGAAGGCGTCGTGTTCGCGTGCCTGGACGATGCGGATGGCCAGGGTTTCGGAGAGTCCCTGTATCAGCCGAAGACCCAGGCGCAGGGCGTGACGACCGTCGGCGGTGGGTTCGAGCGTGCAGTCCCAATGGCTGGCGGTGACGTCGGGAGGGCGCACCTCGCCGCCGTGCTGGCGCAGATCGGCGACCAGTTGCGCCGGCGCGTAGAAACCCATGG
>CAJYHU010000082.1 GCA_913774655.1 uncultured Luteibacter sp.
CTGCCTGTTTCCCGATCCGATGCTGTGGTGGAAGCCGCATTTCGCCAACAGTGCGATGGCAGCGCGCGGCCTGGGCGACCTCGCGGCGTGCTGGACGCGGATCGTGCCAGGCGCCGATGTCTCCGCCTGGCAGCGGCGCGCGACGCAACTGCGCGACCGTGTGCAGGCATCGGTAAGGGCGAGCGTGCGGCACGATCTATCCCCCCCTTACGTACCGCCCCTGCCCGGCGTGACACGCACGTTTCGCGAAGCGCTCAAGCAGGAAAAGCCCAGCGAACAGCAATGGCCGCACCGCGCGTATGCCGAGCTGCTGCAGGCCGACGTCCTCCCCGCCGACCTCGCCAACCTCATCGTCGACGCCATGCGCGGCCACGGCGCGACCACGCTGGGTGTCGTCGCCAACATCGGCCCGGTGGATCCCGGTAGCCGCGATATGCTGGGCTTCATCTCGCACGGCTACGCCCAGCAGTTGCTACGCCTGGGCCGCATCGACGAATACATCCTGTTCCTCTACGCCCATCGCTACCACGACCATACCCCCGGCAGCTGGACCGCCGGAGAGGTCAGCGACATCACCGGCGGCATGCCATTGTTCTGCATGCCCGCGCAGATGACCGTCCCCCTCGTGCTGCGCTGGGCGTTCGTATTCGACGAGGGCGACACGCTGTGGCTGGGCCGCGCGATCCCCCGGGCATGGCTGGCCGACCGTGCCCCCGTGGGCATGACCGGCGCGCCGACGCCGTGGGGCATGTGCAGCATGAGCCTGCGCCGCGAGGGCGACGTGCTGCACGGCGAGGTGCAACTGCCGGATCGGGCCGTGCCCGGCCAGGTAAGGCTGTGCCTGCGCACACCGCCGGGCAAGCGCGTGGACACCGCCCGACGGGACGGCGAACCGGTACGGGTCACCGACGGCTACGTCACGCTCACCGGCGCCCCTGGGCAAAGGGTGAAGGTGGAGGCGTTACTCGTCTGACGCGCGTGTAAGCCGGCGGAGGTCACCGCAAGAACGATCAAATGCCGGCGCCGCCGTGCCCCTTATGATGTCGCGACATCAGGGGGAAGCATCGTCATGACGGTCGTCCAACGCGCGGTCTGGTACATCGAAAGTCACTCGGGGGAAGACCTCTCCCTCGCGGACGTCGCGGGCGCGACCGGCGTGTCGGCCTTCCACCTGGCACGTCTTTTCCGTGCCGCGACCGGATGGCCGGTAGCGCGCTATATCCGTGTCCGCCGGCTCAGCGAAGCCGCCCGGCAGCTGTCTGAGGGAGCGTCGGATATCCTTTCCCTGGCCCTGTCGTCGGGCTACGGTTCGCATGAAGCATTCACCCGGGCGTTCCGCGAGACATTTGGCGTGCCACCCGAAGACGTCCGGCAGCGACGACACCTCAACGGCCTGCCGCTGCTTCTCCCGTTGCGCGTGGTGCAGGAATCGTCAGCCCCCTCACCGGCACTGCGCGTCGAAACCATCGGCCCCCTGCGACTGGCCGGCATCGAGGCGTCCTACCTGGCCAGTGACACGGCGGGCATTCCCTCACAGTGGCAACGACTGCACGGCGAGGGCTCGTTGGACAGCCATCGTTACACCTATGGCGTGTGCAGCGCGACGGATAGCGAGGGACGTTTCACCTACCTGGCCGCTTACGGCATCGCGCATGCCCGACAGGCACGCGCCGGTCACCGTCATCTGCACCTGGCGCCGCAGCGCTATCTGGTCGTGCGGCACGAGGGCCATGTCGGGTCCATTCCCCGTACATGGCACGCGCTACTCGACCGGTGGCTTCCCGCCGCCGGCTTCACGGCCGTCGAGGCGCCGGACTTCGAACGCTACGACGCCGCGTTCGACCCTCGCACGGGCTACGGCGGCGTCGACATCTGTGTGCCTATCCACTGACGGAGACGACCATGTCCACCCTCGTCAATCGCCTGCTCGTGGGCCTCGCGCTCATCGCTTCCACCGGCGCCGCCGCCGCCACGGTGGGCGAAGCCCATCGCACCACCACCACGCCCAGCACCGCGCTGCGCAACGCGGACCATTCGCCGACGATGGCAATCACCATCTGGTACCCCGCCAAAGGCCATGCAAAAGAGAGCCCGCTGACGATCGGTCCCCCCGGGCTTCCGCTGTTCGCCAGCGGAAGCGCCGCGGCCGATGCGCCCCTGGCGCCGGGCCGCTTTCCCGTGATCCTGCTATCCCATGGCTTTGGCGGCACCGCGCGGATGATGGGCTGGTTCGGCACCGCGCTGGCCCGCGCCGGCTACGTGGTGATTGCGGTAGACCATCCCGGCAGTAACGGTCGCGGCCCCATCACCCCAAACGGCGCCTCGTGGTGGTGGGAGCGCGCCGACGACCTCAAGGCGGCCTGGGCGACCGTGCTAGCCGATCCGGTATTCGTCGATCACGTGGACGTGGCACGCCTCGGTGTGGCGGGTTTCTCGGCGGGAGGATTTACGGCTCTGGTGGCAGGCGGCGCACGCGTCGACGTGCGGCACTTCGCCGACTTCTGCCGCGCGCATCCGGACGACGGCGTCTGCGCGCCACAGATGGAGGCGCCCACGTTGTCGGCCCGCGACGTCGATGCATGGCTAAGGGACCCGGCGATGCAATCGCGCTTCAGAGAGGCCGCTGGCGACCACGCGGTGCACGGCGCTCGCGCCGTCTTCATCATGGCACCGGCGCTGGTCCAGGCGCTGGCGCCGGCGTCGCTCCGGGGCATGCAGGTACCGGTGTCGCTTCTGGTCGGCACCGCCGACACCGTCGCGCCCCCGGCGACGAATACCGACGTCGCCGCCGCCCTGATCCCCGGTGCCATGGCGCAACGCCTGCCGGGCGTGAGCCACTACGATTTCCTCGGCGACTGCCTTCCGGCGGCGACACACGTCGTGCCCCAGTGCGACACGGCGAATCGGCAGAATGACGCACACGCGGCGGCGCTGAGGGCTGCGTTGAGGCTGTTCGGCGCAGCGCTTCGATAGGGCTGCGTGCGCAAGAAATCGCGAAAGGCCAACCTCAGCCTCCTCAACACGGACTCACCGGGCCATCACGCCACCCTCGCGAGGATGGCGCACCTTGCGTGAGCCCTTCCGATGACGTTTCCGGATTCCCTGCTGCACCTCGCGCTGGAAAGTGCCGATCTGGGCGTATGGCGCCTGGACCTGACGCGCGATCAGGAAATGCTGCGTTCGCTGCGGCACGATCAGATGTTCGGCTACGACACCCTGCAGCCGAGCTGGGGGCTGGAGCGCGCGCTCGCGCATATCCTCGATGAGGACCGGCATATTCTTGTCCAGGCGTTCGAGCGCGCCATCAAGGATGGCCACCTCGCCTGCGAATTCCGCGTGCGCTGGCCGGACGGTTCGATCCACTGGATCGCGCCACGCGGCCGCACCGATTACGAGAACGGCGAGGCGCGATACGTCACCGGCATCGTCAGTGACGTCACGGCACGCAAACGGGCGGAAGAAGACGACCTGCAGCAGAGCAAGATGATCGCGATCGGTCAGTTGACCGCCGGTATCGCACATGACTTCAACAACGTGCTGCAAGGAATCGGCGGCGCGTTCGACCTCATCGAAAAGAAAGCCGCCGCGGGTACGCTCGAAGGCGTCACCGCCGTGACCCGGCTGGGTACCGGGCTGGTGGATCGTGCATCCCGGATGGCACATCGACTCCTGGCCTTTTCGCGTCGCTCGCCGCTGGCGCCTCGCGCGATTGCCCTGGAAAAGCGATTGCCGGAGATCGCCGCGCTGCTTCGCCCGACGGCGACCCAGCACGTCACGGTCACGTGCGACATCGAGCCTGGCCTGTGCGCCCATGTGGACGACGCTCACCTGGAAACGGCGGTACTCAACCTTCTCGTCAATGCCCGCGACGCAAGCCCGCGCGGCGGGCGCATCCATCTCGCGGCCCGTCGGGCCAGCGGACTTCCCTCACACGGCGATGCGTCCCGTCTCGTCCTGTCGGTCAGCGATGAGGGCACAGGCATCGCCGCCGATGACTTGCCGCACGTGTTCGAACCCTTCTTCACCACGAAGCCGGCGGGAACGGGCACCGGGCTGGGCCTGTCGCAGGTTCACGGGTTCGCCCATCAGTCCGGCGGGCACGTGGACGTGGAGAGCGCGCTGCACCAAGGCACCACGGTGCGGGTCTACCTGCCGGTCTGTGCCTTGCCCGACGAGCCGATCGCTTGCGCCCAGGTCGTCCACCGCCCCCCCGGCGCCGCGCGTATCCTCCTCGTCGACGATGAGCCTGGCGTGCTGGACACGCTGGCGGTCACGCTGCGCGACCAGGGCCACGAGGTGATCACGGCGCATCACGCGGAGGACGCCCAGGCGGCATGGCGAGCGCATGCGCCGTTTTCGGCGCTCATTACCGACATCGGTCTGCCGGGCCCCATGGACGGATGCGCGTTGGCGCACTGGGCTCGTGCCGAAGCACCGGACCTGCCCGTGGTGCTGATCACCGGGTACGCAGGCACGCCGCTCGACGATCGGCTGCCCCGGCACGCGGAGGTGCTGGTCAAGCCTTTCGCGCTGAGTGCCTTGCGGACCCTGCTGACGCGCTGGTTCCGGGAACGGGCGGATCGTGCCGACGGCGTGCGATGGTCAGGCTGAGCGATCTCGCTCCACGCTATTCCATGCCGTCCGTCGGCCAGCACGTCAGTGCCGCGCCTGCGGCCTTCGCGTGTCCCCAAACGCAGTAGAGGCCATGCCCCTCCGGCGCATGCGCTGGCGTAAGGCGCACGCCCGAGCGCGACACGAGCAGCGTCGCCATCCGTCGCTCCAGGCGAAGTGACACGCTGCACGCCTGGGAATTCGCTTTCGCGTCGACCACCTCCCACACGTCGCGCGCCCGCGTGTCACCCCGCTCGACGGCCAACGCGGCATGCGGCGGGACGGTGGGTGGACAGACCGGCCCTCCGGAGGCCGCCAGCGCCACGCCGGGCGGCCCGAGTAGAAGCACCAGACGCATCGCCATGCGTCGATCAGAATTCACGCCAGAGGCTCTCCTCACCCACGACGACGGCCACGGAACGTTGGGGGGCAGGCGTCGGTTGAGGCACCGCGCGGCTCGACGGCACGGCGTCGCCGCCTCGCTCGACCGCCGACGGGTGCGATCCCGCCACGGTAAAGAACGACACCTGGCGCAGCAATTCCTGCGAGAGATCGGCGGCATTCTTGCTCGCCGCGGAGGCCTCCTCCACCAGCGCCGCGTTCTGTTGGGTGACGTCGTCCAGCGTCACGACCGCGTTGTTGACCTGGTGGATGCCCGCGGCCTGTTCCTGGCACGCCGCGGCGATTTCCTCGACGATGGCGTTGACCGAACGCACGCCCGTGGCGATCGCGTCGAGCGACGTGCCGGTGCGCGCCACGAGGGCGGCACCGGTATCCACCCGCTCGACG
>CAJYHU010000083.1 GCA_913774655.1 uncultured Luteibacter sp.
GGATGGATGAAGCTCTCGTAGAGGATGCCCAGCACGAGGTAGATCACGAACACCGCCAGGAGCAGCAGGAAGCCCATGCCCTTGATCGAATCCTGAAAGGCCTGCGCCGTGCCTTGCACGCTGCCGCTCAATGTCGGCGGCAGTTTCATCTCGGTGGTGGCGCGATCGATACTTGCTACCGCGTCGCTCAGCGACACGCCCGGCGCGAGATTGAACGAGACGGTCACGGCTGGCAGCTGGCCCTGGTGGTTCACCGTGAGCACCTGCGGTTTGCGCTCGAAATGCGCCACGGTATCCAGCGGTACGAGCTTGCCGGTGTCCGAGGTGACGTAGAGTTTCGACAACACCGCCGGATCGTCCTGCATGCGCCGCTCGACCTGCAGGATCACCCAGTATTGCGTCGCCGCACCGTAGATCGTGGAGATCTGGTTTTCGCCGAAGGCCGTGCCCAGCGCCGTCTGCACCTGTTCCATGGTCAGGCCGAGCGGCGCGAGCTTGTCGCGGTTGACGTTGACGATCATCGACGGGCTGTTCAGGTCGAGGTCGGTGGTGACGTCCTGGAATCCCGGCAGCTTCTGGAACGCGGCCACGAGCCTGCCCGACCAGTCGTAAAGCGCGTGGAGGTCGGTCGACTGCACCGTGTACTGGTATTGCGCCTTCGACTGCCGCCCTCCGACCTGGATCGCCGGCGGATTCTGGATGTAGGTGCGGATGCCGGGCACCTGGGCGAACTTCTCGCGCAAGGACTGGATGATGTCATCGGGCGTGGTGCCGCCGCGTTCGTCGCGCGGTTTCAGGCGCAGCAGGATCGACCCCGCGTTGACCGTGGCGCGCGCGCCGCCCGCGCCGACGCTCGACATATAGCCTTCGACGTTCGGATCGTCGCCGGCGATCCGGGCCAGAGCCTGCTGGCGGGCCGACATCGCGGCGAAGGAGATATCGGTCGGGCCTTCGGTGGTGACGCGCAACTGACCGCTGTCGCCTGACGGGATGAAATCTTTCGGCGTGATGGCGAAGAGCACGCCCGTGGCGGCAAGGCTCAGGGCGAACGTTGCGAGCACGACGCGCGGATGGCGCATGCACCAGCCGAGGCTGCGCGTGTAGCCGTTCGTGAGCGAAGCGAACCCTCGATCGAACCCTATCACCACGCGACTGCGCCGTTCGTGGGCGTGCGCCTTGACGAACCGACTGCACAGCATGGGCGTGAGGGTGATCGAGACGAATCCGGAAATCAGGATCGACACGCTGATGACCACGGCGAACTCGTGGAACAATCGGCCGACGATGCCGCCCATGAACATCACGGGGATGAACACCGCCACCAGCGAAAGGGTCATCGAGAAGATAGTGAAGCCGATCTCGTTCGAGCCCTTCACCGCCGCGTCGAATGGCGTCTGGCCCAATTCGATGTGGCGCATGATGTTTTCCAGCATGACGATCGCGTCGTCCACCACGAAGCCCACCGCGAGCGTGAGCGCCAGCAACGACAGGTTGTCGAGGCTGTAGCCCAGCGCGAACATGGCGCCGAAGGTGCCGAGCACGGAAATCGGCAGCGCCACGGCGGGAATCAGCGTCGCCGACGCGTTGCCGAGGAAGAGGTAGATCACCGCCACCACGAGGATGCCCGCGAGCACCAGGGTGAACTGCACGTCGTGCACGGACTCGCGGATGGAAACCGAGCGATCGTACATGACGTCGAGCTTCACCGACGGGGGCAGCGTCTCGGAGAAACCCGGCAACAGGGCGAGGATGCGGTCGACGGTGTCCACCGTGTTGGCGCCGGGCTGGCGCTGGATGGCGAGCGTGATCGCGCGATGACCGTCGAACCAGCTGGCTTTCTGGTCGTCCTGCACGCTGTCGCGCGGGGTGGCAATGTCGGACAGGCGCACGGGCGATCCGTTGCGATAGGCGACCACCACCTGGTTGTAGTCGGCGGCCCGCATCAGCTGTCCATCGGAACGGATGGACAGCAACTGACGGCTGCCGTTGAGCGAGCCGGTGGCCTTGTTGACGTTAGCGGCGGCGATCGCCTCGCGCATCTGGTCGATACCGATGCCCGTGGCCGCCAGACGGTCCGGATCGACCGCGACGCGCACGGCGTACTTCTGCGAGCCGTAGACATTCACCTGCGCCACGCCGTCGACCATCGACAGGCGCTGCGCCAGCTCGGTTTCCGCATAGTCGTCCACCGTCGACAGCGGCAACGTCGCCGATTGCATGGTGAGATAGAGGATCGGCGCGTCGGCGGGATTCACCTTGCGGTAGGTGGGCGGCGTGGGCATGTCCTGCGGCAACTGGCGCTGGGCCGCCGAGATCGCCGACTGCACGTCCTGCGCCGCGCCGTCGATGTTGCGTTCGAGCGAGAAGGTGACGGTGATGGTGGTCGACCCGAGCGAACTGGTCGAACTCATCGAGTCGATGCCCGCGATCGTCGACAGCTGCGCCTCCAGGGGCGTGGCCACCGACGACGCCATGGTTTCCGGCGACGCACCGGGCAGGCTCGCGCTGATATTGATGGTGGGAAAGTCGACGTTCGGTAGCTCGTTGACCGGCAGCTTCGGATACGCGGCCAGGCCGAAAATCACCAGCGCCGCCATCAGCAGCGTGGTCATCACGGGCCGGCGGATGCAGAGTTCGGGCAGGTTCACGGCGAGGCCTCAGGCCCCGTCGACGCGCACGCGGGCGCCGTCGGTGAGCAGCATCTGGCCTTCGGTCACCACCGCCTCGCCGCCCTGCAGGCCCTTGTCGATCACCACGCGCTGGCCCGACGTCGCCCCGGGCGTGACGGGACTCTGCTCGACCGTGTGGTCGGGCTTGACCACGAAGACGAACGCGCCGGCGGTGGAACTCTGCAAGGCCACGACCGGCACGCTGACCACGTCGGCGAGCCGCGTCGTCGGCAGGGTCACTTCGGCGAACTGGCCCGGGGTGAGGCGACCGTCCTTGTTGTCGAAGCGGCCCTTGAGCGTGATCGTGCCCGTGGTGGCATCGACGGCATTGTCGATGAATTCCAGTTCGCCCTGGAGCGGCCCTTCGGTATCGCCCGGGATGCGGGCTTCGACAGGTACCGTTCGGCGTCGCGCTTCGACGCGCACGGCGGCGAGGCTGTCTTCGGGCACCGAAAACGCCACGCGGATGGGATCCACCTGGTTGAGCACCACGATGTCCGTGGTGTCGGCGGTCAGCGTGGCGCCGGGATACGCCAGCGGCGCGCCGGTGACGCCGTCGAACGGCGCGGTGATGGTGGCGTAGTCCAGTTGCACCTGCGCGGCACGCACCGAGGCGCGGTCACTCTGCAGGTTGGCACGCGCCACGCCGAGGTTGGCCTTGTAGAGGTCGAAGTCGGCGCGGCTGACGAAGCCCTTGCCGAGCATGCTCTGGAAACGCTGGAGGTCGGCCTCGGCCTTTGCCAGGGACGCCTCGTCGCGCGCGACGTTGCCCTTCGCGGCATCGAGCGCGGCCTGCAGGGGGCGAGGATCGACCTGGGCGAGCAGGTCGCCCTTCCGGACGTGGTGGCCTGGCGTGAAGGCCAGGCGTTCGACCTGGCCGTTCACCCGCGAACGCACGTTGACCGTGGAATAGGCTTCGGCCCGGCCAATGATTTTCAGCGCGAGGTCGATCTCGCCCCGGGTGGCCATCGCGGTCGTCACGGGCACACCGGCCTGCGCCTTGGCGGGGGCCCTCGCCGCCTGATCGGTGTGTCCGACGTGCCGCCATACGAACGCCGCCAGGGCGGCGGCGGCCAGGAGGCCGATCACGATGAGCACGTTCTTCCCTGGGGATCGCTGCATGGTGTCTCCGGCCGATGCCACCTGCATCGGTCGCCGCGTGGGGATACGCGGGTGAAGGTTTGGGGCCGAATATCGTAAGGCCTAACGCATTCGTAGCAAAACCGTTGACGGCACCGCCGTCAGGCGTCGTCCCCTGGCCCGTCGAGGGCCTGGAGGTTTTCCTTCATGCGATTGAGCACGTCGAGCGTCTTCTGGAGGTCGGCCGCATCGATGCCCCGCACGGCGTCGACGCGCAGACCCTTGGCGATGTCTTCCATGTCGTCGATGACGCCGCGCGCCTGCTCGGTGTCGTGCAGACGCCAGGCACGGCGGTCTTTCGGATCGGCGCGGCGCTCCACGAAGCCCGCGGCCTGGAGACGGTCGATCACCCGGCCGACGGCGATCGGCTCCATGTCCAGTTGCTCGGCCAGTTCGTTCTGGCGCATGCCCGGCCGGCGATGAAGCGTCTTCAGGGCGCGCCATTGGGCACGCGTGAGCCCGAACTTCACCGCACGACGGTCAAAATGCTTGCGGAAGAGCAAGGTGACGTCGTTGATGAGGTAGGCGAAGGAGATGTCTTCCACGTTGAACTGATCGGCCATGGCCCGTTGGATAACGCTGCTGGAGGCCCATCCTAGCCGTTTGTGAGCCACCGTCACAGGAGCTTTGCATGATCGTCGACATCGCACAGACCGATATCGTCCGCCTGGCCGTGGACGCCATCGTCAACGCGGCTAACGCGTCGCTGCTGGGCGGGGGCGGCGTGGACGGGGCGATCCATCGCGCGGCCGGCCCGCGCCTGCTCGCGGCCTGCCGCGATCTGCCGGAAACGCGCCAGGGGGTGCGTTGCCCCACGGGCGAGGCCCGGCTCACCCCGGGCTTCGACCTGCCGGCACGGTATGTCGTGCATACGGTCGGACCGGTGTGGCGCGGGGGTGGGCACGGGGAGGCCCGCTTGCTGGCAGCCTGCTATGCGCATTGCCTGCGCCTGGCGCGAGAGCATGCCGTGGCTTCGATCGCGTTTCCCGCCATCAGCGCCGGCGTTTACGGCTACCCGATGGACGACGCGGCCCGCATCGCCGTGGACACGGTGCTGACCGCGCCATGGCGGCCTGAGGCGGTCATCTTCTGTACCTTCAGCGCGGAGGCGACGCGCGCCTATCGCGCCGCCCTCGACGCGTTAGGTCAGCGGGGATAAAGCGGGGGCAGCGGGCCGTGATCGGCGCCATCGGCGGGTTTCCAGTCGAAACCGCGCGCGAAGGCATCCTTGAGCATGCCGCCCTGCCACGTGCCGCCGGCAAAGCGGGCACGCTGCAGCGTGGCGATGGCGTCGCGCTGCGGTCCCTCGCGCAGCAGCGGGGACAGCGCGCCGAGCGAGCGGATCGCCGGGTGGTAGGTGCGCGCCCAGGCGAGCAAGGCGCGTTCCACGGTCTGCGCGTCGGCGTGTCCCGTCGCCCGAAGAAACGCGTCGCGCGTCG
>CAJYHU010000084.1 GCA_913774655.1 uncultured Luteibacter sp.
TGCCATGTCGCGCGGGCATGTCGCGACTTTCCGCATAGTGGCCCACCGCGTCGTCCGCGAAGAGGTCGAGCATCGCCTGGGCACCCGCCTCACCGGGAGTCCATGCCTTGAAACCGCGGGCCCAGTCGAGCGAGGGGAGCAGGTCCAGCGACGCCAGCGTGGCGGCGTGAGGCAGGGCGGCCAAGGAAAGCGGTGCCGGCTCGGCGATGGCCTCGACCTCGTCGATGCGCGGCCTCAGGCTGCGCCAGAACGGGGTAAATACACGGTAGGGCTCGTCCTGCTTGGTCGCGATGTCCCACGGCTCGCACCACAACGCCGCGTTGCAGGTGACCACCTCGATGCCGTCGTCCTCCAGCGCGTCGAATACGGCCTTGTCGCGCCGTCGCGAGGCCGGATCGTAGAGGCGGTTGGCGTAAACGGCCGTGGCGCCGGTCGCCTGGATAGCGGCCCGGAGCGCGTCGAGCGTTCCGCCATGGAGCACCTGCAGGCCGCCGCGATGGCGCCGCAACCCAGCATCGAGGGCATGCAGGGAGTGATGCAGCCACCACCGGCTCGCGGCACCCGGTGCCCATTCGCCCTCCTCCTCCGGTGCATGGATATAGAGCGGCACGACGTGCGCATGCGCCGCTGCCGCGGCGGCCAGGGCGGGATTGTCGGCGAGGCGGAGGTCGCGGCGGAACCAGTGGATCGCGGTCGTCGTCATGGAGGTACCAGCAGGGGCGGGAGGTGGCATCGTACTAGCGTTCCGTTCAGTCGCACCCTTTAGACTTGGACGGGCGACGGTCGACGTTCTATCGGCCGATGAAACAAGGAGACCGCATGAACATCAAGACCATCCTGGGCATCCCCCTGGCCGCCCTTCTCGCCACCGCGATGATCGCCCCGGCCTCGGCGAAGGTGCTGCAGCAGCGCGACGGCATCTACGTGCGTTGCGACCAATGCGGCGTGGTGCAGAGCATCGACCACAACGTCGTGCAGGGTCGCGACCACGGTACGGCGGGTGCAGTCATTGGCGCGATCGCCGGTGGCGTGCTGGGCAATCAGGTCGGACGCGGCAACGGGCGCAAGCTGGCCACGGTGGCGGGTGCGGTCGGTGGCGGCTTTGCTGGCAACGCCGTGGGCAAGGGCGGCGGCAGCGACAGCTACACCCTGCGCCTGAAGATGGGCACTGGTGGCTACACCAACGTCGAGGTGAAGGACGCCTCGGCGATTCGCGAAGGCGATGTCGTCGTCGTCGACGAACAGGGCAACGTCACGCGCGTGCAGTAAGTCCAACCAGGGACGTGACCCGCGAGTGCGGGCCACGTCCTTGGGGTCACGTGAGCACGTTGGACGTGCCGTTACCTGTGACGCGGCGGTTCAGGGATGTCATAGTTGGGAAGGCTGAACGTCCCATCGGTGAACCGGTGGAAGATGGGCAGGTCGTCCTCGGCCTTCGTATCGAAACGGAAGCGCCCCTGCGCCCAGGACCGACCACCGGAAAATTCGAACTCGATCGATCCCTGGTAGCCCTCGGAGACGACAAACCTCATGCCGTCGTCCGTTTCTTCCATCGCCATGAAGATGGCCGTGAAATGGCCATCCGGCTTCGCTTCCCCGCCGCCTTCGAACACGCTGATGGCATAGGTTCCCGATTCGACGCGCCCGCGTGATCGCCCCGTGTTCTCGATGATGATCCGCCTCTGGGCGGCATCGTCCTTTATGACGAATCGGTGCGACTTGACGTCGGCGTAGTACGATTCGCTCATCAGCACGTCTTTGCTGGTAAAGGGAACCCCGTCCAGCACCATCGATGCGGACCCGCCCAGGTCGTTCGCCCGAAGCCGGCAGGCCATCATGTCCCTCGCGGCCTCGAGGACGACTGCGTCGATGCGCTCAACGCCCCGGCGTGACACCGACCCGGGCGCCTGCGGCATCGGTAGGTAAAACGTATACGTGCCCCGCGTTTTCTTCGTGTGCATGGCTTCATTCCGTGAAAAGCCCCCTGCCGCACAAGTATCCGGACCATCGCCGCCGGCAGGCAAGGCACGTTTCAGGCAACGCCGGCCCCGCGACCGCGACGCGCCACACGTTTGTCGACGGACCTACGCCGAAAGGCCGATCAATCCACCCGCGTCACCCGCCCAGCCACCGCGTCGTAGAACGTCGAGGGAAGGCGCGCCGTCACCGGTACGCGCCACCAATTCGCGCGGGCAAAGCCGCGGCATTTCACGGCGTCCTTGTCGGTCATCAGCACCGGACACCCATCGGCAAACGTGAAGTCGTCGCGTTGAAAGGCGTGATGGTCGTCGAACGGATGACCGTCGACGACGATGCCGTGGGCGGCCAGGCTCGCGAAAAAGCGTGCCGGATTGCCGATACCTGCGACGGCATGCGCAGGCCGTCCGGCAAAGTCCGACAACGGCGCGACCCGCGTGGGGTCGTCCAGGTTCACTGCCACGCCACCGTCGAGGGCCATCGGTACCTCGCCAGCGAGGGGGATACCGCCATTGACCACCACGAAGTCGACGTCGTCGAGGCGGGTGGCCGGTTCACGCAGTGGGCCCGCCGGCAACAGGTGGCCGTTGCCGAGACGGCGTTCGCCGTCGATGACGCAGATCTCCACGTCCCGCCCCAGCCGATGATGTTGCAGGCCATCGTCCGCCAGCACGAGATCGCAACCGGCGTCGATGAGCAGGCGAGCGGCTTCGGGCCGCTGCCGGCCGATGGCAACCGGCACCCCTGCCTGCCAGAGCAGGCTCGGCTCGTCGCCCACCCTGGCCGGCTCGTCGCCGTCGCGCAACAGATAGGGACCTCGCTCGCTGCCCCCGTACCCACGGCTCACCACGCCGGGACGAAAGCCCCGGTCGGCCATCGCGCGCGCGAGGGCCGCGATCAACGGCGTCTTGCCGGTACCGCCCACGGTGATGTTACCGACCACCACCACGGGCACGGGCAGCGTGACCACCTGCCCGGGATGGTCGCGGAACGAACGCGCCCGATGCGCGACGAGTCGGGCGTAGAGCGCTTCGAGTGGGCGCGTCCACACAGGGGGCGCGCCCCCGTCATACCAGCGTTGCTGCAAGGACGCGCCGAACGACACGGCTCAGGCGCCCGTGGCCTGCTCGTGGAACTGCATGCGATGCAGGGCGGCGTATTGGCCGCCCATGGCGAGCAGTTCGCGATGCGTGCCCAGTTCCACGATACGCCCCTGGTCCATCACGGCGATCTGGTCGGCGTGTTCGATGGTGGACAGGCGATGCGCGATTACGAGCGTCGTGCGATCGCGCATCAGTCGGGTCAGCGCGTCCTGGATGAGCCGCTCGGATTCGGTGTCGAGCGCGCTGGTCGCTTCGTCCAGCACCAGGATCGGCGCGTTCTTGAGGATCGCCCGGGCAATGGCGATGCGCTGACGCTGGCCGCCGGACAACGAATTGCCCCCCTGCCCGATCGGCGTGTGCAGGCCCTGCGGCAACCGCTCGATGAATTCCATCGCGTTGGCCGCCTGTGCCGCCGCGGCAATGTCCGCCTCGCTGGCGCCCGCCATTTCGCCGTAGGCGATGTTCGCCGCCACGGTGTCGTCGAACAGCACCACGTGCTGGCCGACCCAGGCGATCTGCTTGCGCAACGACGCGAGCGTGTAATGGGTGTAATCGCGGCCGTCGATGAGGATGCGGCCTTCGTCCGGCTCGTAGAACCGCGGCAACAGGCTGACCAGGCTCGACTTGCCGCTGCCCGAACGCCCGACCAGGGCGGTGACCGTGCCCGGCGCGCAATCGAGCGTGACGCCACGCAGGGCCACGTGGCGGTTGCGCTCGTAGACGAGGTGGATGTCCTCGAAGCGGATGCTGCCCATGGTGCGTTCGAGTACCGCCGTGCCGGTGTCGACCTCGGGGGGCTGGTCCATGATCTCGAAGAGATCTTCCGCCGCCGTGACGCCCTTCTGCAGGCTCGCCTGGATGCCGGCGAGGCGCTTGAGCGAGGGCATCATCGCCCCCATGGCCGTCAACACCGAGGTGAAGATGCCGGGGGTGATGGTGTTGAGGATGTGCGGCCGCGTCGCCAGGAACACCAGCATCGCCAGGGCCATCGCGCCGACGGTCTGGATGGTGGCGCTGGACGCCGCACTGGTGGCGGACACCTTGAGGTTCAGGTGGCGCTGGCGCTCGGCCACGTGCCCGAAGCGCTCAGCCTCGCGGGACTGGCCGCCGTAGATGCGCACTTCGCGGTTCGCGGCGACGGCTTCTTCCACCGCGCTCGTCACGGTGCCCATGTTGCCCTGGATGCGCTTGCTGATCTTGCGGTAGCGGCGGCTGATCACCGTGACGATCACGACCACGCAGGGCACCAGCACGAGCAGCGCAAGCGTCAGGTAGGGGCTGTAATAGAGCATCACCCCAAGCATGCCGATCACCGTGAAGCCTTCGGTGATCGCGACCTTCAGCGAATCGGCCGATGCCGACGCGACCTGCTCGCTGGTGTAGGTGATGCGGGAGATCTGCTGGCCGGACGGCTCACGGGCGAAGAACGCGGACGGCAGGCGCAGGTAGGCCGCGAACACATCGATACGCATGGCCTGCACGACGTTGCGCCCCACGTAGGCGATACCGTAGTCGGTGACGTAGGTCGCCACGCCACGCACGAGAAAGATGCCCACGATCCAGATCGGCATCCAGAAGATGATATGCGCGTCCTTGTCGACGAACAGCCGGTCGATCAGCGGCTTGAGCAACCCGGTGAATACCGAGAGGCACAGCGGGTCGACGATCATGCCGACGATGGCCACGTAACCCGCGCTGCGGAATCGCCGTGTATAGGTGAGCAGGCGCTTGTACGTCGCCAGGGTCTGGGCATCCCAGACCGATGTCTTCTTCGGACCGCTCACCGCGCCGGGGCCTCGCTCGGCGTCGTGGCAATCGACAGATGAGTGAAGCCCAGCTGGCCCAGCGCGTCCATCGCCCGAACGACGTTCTGGTGGGCGGTGTTGGCATCCGCCCGGATGACCACGACCCGGCTGCGGTCAGGGCCGGCGACGCGTTCGAGCGTGGCCTTCAGCGGTTCGATGCCCTCCCCCATGACTTCGTCGCTGCCGACTGCATAGTGGCCGTCGCGGTCGACCATCAGGGTCAGCGCGTTGTCGGTGGACTCGCGCGCCTCCGCGTCGGCCTTGGGCAGATCGACCTTGACGCGCGAGTGCTGGATGAAGGTGGTGCTCAGCACGAAGAACATCAGCAACGTGAGCAGCACGTCGATCAGCGAGATCACGTTGATCTCGAAGTCATCGTCGCGACGGGAACCGATACGCATGGATCAATCGGCCTGCGCGGTGGCGGCGTCGCTCGCGTGACGACGGCGCGGCGCGGCGGCGCGCGGCGCGGACAGGTCGTCGAGCAGCGCGGTGGCCTCTTTTTCCATCTGTACCACATAGCCGCCGACCTTCGAACGGAAATAGCGGTGCAGCACGTAGGCCGGAATGGACACGACCAGGCCGAACGCGGTGCAGATAAGCGCCTCGCCGATGCCCCCGGCCATCCGGGTGGGATCGCCGATGCCGCCGGCCATGACACTGAGGAACATCCGGATCAGCCCGACCACGGTGCCCAGGAGGCCCAGCAGCGGGCCGATGAGGGCGATGGTGCCGAGGGTGTTCAGGTAGCGCTCCATGCGGTGCACCACGTGGCGGCCGGTGTCCTCGATGCGCTCCTTGATGAGTTCACGGGGGCGGTCGCGCACCGCGAGAGCGGCGGCGAGCAGTTCGCCCAGGGGCGAGCCCTTTTCCAGCGCCTCAAGGTGCGCGGCGTCGAGCTTGGCCGACCGCGCCCACTCGCGCACCTCGGCGCCCAGGCCCGGCGGCAGCACGGCCGCGCGACGAAGGGCCCAGAAGCGCTCGAGCACGATCGCCAGGGCCAGCAGGGAACACACCACGATCGGCAGCAAGGCCCAGCCGCCAGCCATCAGGATCTCGAGCACGGGGAACCCCGGATTCAACGAATGCAGACGTCAATGATAGCAGGGCGCGCCCGGGGGACCGAGATGGCATTCACAGGCGAGGGCGCTCGCCGGGCGCGGGTGAGCGCGGACCGTGTCCGCGAACCCTCAGGGCGGCAACGACGCGGGCGAGGCCGTTGCCGCCATGGTGCGAGAGCCCGGCGTCTCCCGCTTGATGCCGGCTGCCGCCGGGCTGGCCCCTGGGTGAACGGGTCTAGCGGGCTAGGAACTCCAGCTCTGCCACCTTGGCGGGACCCTGAAACGCCACGCGGTAATAGGCGTACGCCGCGGGCGCTTTCAGCGCGAAGGCGCGGGTCTGGCGGTTCCATGGGAACGACTCACCGTGGCGTTCGTCGAGCATGGTCCAGCGCTTGCCGTCGCTTGAGGCTTCGACGGTCCATGAGGTCGGCGCCTCGTTCGCGTGGGCCGGCGAGGTGATGGTGTACATCGCCACCGTGACGGGCGCGTCCAGCCGATCGACCAGCACCGTCCTGCCCCCCGGAAGCGACAGCTCGGTGGACGAATCGTTATCCACGGCGGCAGCCAGCGAGCGCTTCGACCCGCCTTCCACGCGCAGGTCGGCTTCGCGCAGCACGTCATGCAACGGCGACGGCTTTGCGCCCTCGGCCGTGATCGACGCCGGCATCGCCCCGGGCCCGGTACCCCAGGTGGACGGTGTCGGGCCCATGGTGAACTCGAGCGTGGCACCGTTGGCCAACAGGTCATGCGGCAGCGTCACGCGATGCCACGGCTGCCCGTTGACCTTCAGCGACTGCACGTAGCGGTTCGTGTCGCTGACGCCCGGCGCGCGGATGTCGATGACCTTGCCGCCGTCGAGGGTGAGCGTCATGTGCGGGAAATACGGCGCGCCGATGACGTATTCGGGCGTGCCCATGCGCAGGGGGTAGAAGCCGGCCGCGCCGAAGATCCACCACGCCGACATCTCGCCGTTGTCCTCGTCGCCCGGGTAGCCCTGGCCGATCTCGCTGCCCACGTAGAGGCGCGACATGGCGTCGCGGAGTTTATCCTGGGTCTTCCACGGCTGACCGGCCTGGTCATACATCCAGATGATGTGGTGCGCTGGCTGGTTGGAGTGGCTGTACTGCCCCATGCGCACATCGCGGGCCTCGAGCATTTCGTGGATCACGCCGTCGTAATCGCCCACCTCGAAACGGCCGGACGCGTCGAAGTAGGCATCGAGCTTCTTCGCCAGGCCTTCGCGACCGCCATAGAGCGTAGCGAGCCCCGCGCCGTCCTGCGGCGCATGGAATGCCATGGTCCAGCCATCGGTTTCGGTGTAGTCGCCGCCCCAGCGGAAAGGGCTGAACTGGCCGGCTTTCCAGCGCCACGTCCCTTTCGGATCCCGGCCGACGAAAAAGCCCACGTCGGGGTCGAACAGGTTGACGTAACCCAGCGCGCGCGAGCGATACCACTGCGCGTCGTCGGCATAACCGGCGTAGCCGTCATGGGAGGGCCGGTCCCGGGCGAGGGACTGGGCGAGGTTGCCGATGGCGAAATCGTTGATGTAGCCGTCCATCGACCACGACAGCCCCTCGGCGACCTTGTCGTCGGTATAGCCGTTGAAGAGCGAGCGCTCGATGCCCTTTCGGCCGGTCCCCTTGACCTCGCTCACGGTGGAGGCGTTGCGGATCGCCGACTGGTAGAAGGCCGACACGTCGAAATTGCGCACGCCCTTGAGCCACGCATCGGCAAACGCGACGTCGGAACTGGTACCCACCATCAGGTCGGCGTAACCGGGAGACGACCAACGGGCGATCCAGCCGCCGTCGCGGTACTGCTGCACGAAACCGTCGATCATGCGCCCCGCCTCGTTGGCCGTGAGCAGCACATACGCGGGCCACGCGGTGCGGTAGGTGTCCCAGAAGCCGTTGTTGACGTAAGGCTGCCCGTCGAGGACGCGCGCCCCGGTATGCGTCGGCGTGGTTTCCCCGACCGGTGCGGAGAACGGGCTGGCGTACTTCCACACCGGCGCCGCCTGGGTGCCGGTGTTTTCGTAGGCCATGTTCGGATACAGGAACAGACGATAGAGGTTGGAATACAGGATGGTCAGCTCGTCCGGCGTCGCGCCTTCGACTTTCGCGATGCCCAGGCGGGCGTCCCACGCCCTGCGCGCCCGCTCGCGCACGCTGTCGAACGTGTCGGCCTCGGCGATCTCCTGGGCGAGGTTCGAGCGTGCCTGATCGACGCCGATCAGCGAGGTAGCGATGCGCATCGTCACCTGCTTGTCGTGGCCGCCCCGGGTGTCGAAACCGAACCACGCCGAGAGCGGTCGCCTGACCGGTGAAAAGCGCGACGCGGCCTCGGCGTGGTTCGGTTTCGACACCCGGGGCGGCGTCGCGCTTTTCACCGGTCAGGCGACCGCTCTCGGCGACGGGCCGATCGAACGTGGCGTAGAAATACATGCGCGTCGCACCGGCGGACAGCCGGCTCTTCACGTCCGACCACCCCTGGAGGCTACGGCCCTGGGGATCGAGCGTGACCGACGCGTCGCCGTTGACGTTGTCGAACACCAGTTGCCCGCGCGTGCCCGTGAAGGTGAAGCGGAACATCGCGGCATGGTCGGTGGGCGTGATCTCGGTGACGATGCCGTCGTCGAAGCGCACGCGGTAATAGTCCGGATGCGCGACCTCGTCATCGTGGCTGAACGACAGCGCGCGCATATCGCGCTTCAGCGGTGGTGCACCGTCGGTGACCTGGGCCGGCATCACCTGGAAGGTCTGCCGGTCGCCCATCCACGGGCTGGGCTCGTGTGACAGCGAGAAGGCCTCGATGCGTGGCCGGTTATCGGCGCCGTTACGCGCTTGATACTGGTAAATCCAGTCGGAACCGGCGTTCGTGGTCGGCGTCCAGAAGTTGAAGCCATGCGGCATCGCCACCGCGGGAAAGTTGTTGCCACGCGAGAACGAGGCGTTGGCGTTGGAACCGCGCCGCGTATCCACGTGATCGGTCGGACGGTCTGCCGCGGATGTCGGCACCGGGGCGATGCGCACGTCGTCGAGCCAACCTTCGAACGCCTTGCCGGCGGGCGCATCGACACTCACTTCGATGGCACGCACATGGCGTCCCTTTGCCGCGGAGAGGTCGACCCTGACGTCGTTCCACTGGTCCGGGTAAAGCACCCTGCCCTCGCCCTGCCCCTTGGCCGACGCCGGCACCCGATGCTGATCGCGCGCGCCCAGCGACGACAATCGCGAACCATCGTCGAATACCAGATCGATGGTGACGTAGTTGGCAGGGTTGGTCAGGTCGTCGTCGTTCGAGCGCGGGAAGACACGCCACGAGAGCTGCATG
>CAJYHU010000085.1 GCA_913774655.1 uncultured Luteibacter sp.
AGGCGCGCCCGCGAGCGCGAAGCGGCCGGCGAGACGGTCATCAAGCTCAACATCGGCAACCCCGGCCGCTACGGCTTCGCCACGCCGGCCCACCTGCGCGAGGCCATCGCCAGCCACCTCGTCGACAGCGAGGCCTACGGCCACGAGCAGGGCCTGGACGAGGCCCGCGAGGCCATCGTCGCCCAGCAGCGGGCACGCGGCGCCCACGGGATCGACGTCGAACGCGTCTTCGTCGGCAACGGCGTCAGCGAGCTGATCGACCTCTCCCTGCGCGCCCTGCTCCAGCCCGGCGACGAGGTACTGCTGCCCAGCCCGGACTACCCCCTGTGGAGCGCCGCCGCCCTGCTCAACCACGGCCAGCCGCGTTACTACCGCTGCCTCGCCCAGAACGCCCACCTGCCCGATCCGGACGAAATCGAGGCGCTGGTCGGGCCGCGCACGCGCGCGATCGTGCTGATCAACCCCAACAACCCCACCGGCGCGGTCTATCCGAAGGCACTCCTGGAGCGCATCGTGGCGGTGGCGCGCCGGCATGGGCTGTTGCTGCTCTGCGACGAGATCTACGACGAGATCCTCTACGACGGCACGCCGTTCCAGCCGCTGGCCGCCGTCGCCGGGGATCACCCCTGCGTGAGCTTCGGCGGCCTCTCTAAGGTGCATCGCGCCTGCGGCTACCGCGTGGGCTGGATGAGCCTGTCGGGCGACCCGCGTCGCACCGCCGACTATCGCGACGCGCTCCAGTTGCTCGCCGCGCTGCGCCTTTGCGCCAACGTCACCGCGCAATGGGCCGTGCGACCCGCCCTGCTCGATGCGCCGACCATCGGCGAACTGACGGCGCCGGGTGGCCGCCTGCACGACGCACGGCGCATCGTGCTCGACCACGTCGCCGCGAGCCCTTACCTCGACGTGGTCGCGCCCGGTGGCGCGATCTACGCGTTCCCCTGGGTGCGTGCCGATGCCCTGCCCCAGTTCGACGACACCGCTTTCGCCCTGCGCCTGCTCGACGAAGAAGGCGTGCTGCTCGTGCCAGGCACCAGCTTCAACCTCGCCGCCAGCCGGCACCTGCGCTTCACCCTGCTGCCCGAGCCGGCGCAGCTGGTGGAAGTGTTCGCGCGCATCGATCGCGTGCTCGGTCGCATGGCCGCCGAGGCGCGTCCCGTCGCCAGCGCGGTCGCCTGATGCGCGAGGCATCGTTCCTCGCCCTGGGCGATTCATACACCATCGGCGAGGGCGTCGTCGACGACGCGCGCTGGCCCGTGCAATTGGCCGCGCGCCTGCGCGCGGAGGGTTTCGCCGTCGCCCCACCACGCATCGTCGCCACCACCGGCTGGACCACCGACGAACTCGCCGCGGCCATGGACGCCGCGCACCTGCGTCCCGGCTACGCGCTGGTCACCTTGCTGATCGGCGTCAACAACCAATACCGCGGACGCCCCGCCGCCGAATACCGCGAGCCGTTCCTCGCGCTGCTCCATCGCGCCATCGGGCTGGCGGGCGATGCCCGGCGCGTGGTCGTGGTGTCGATTCCCGACTGGGGCGTCACCCCGTTCGCGGAGGGGCGCGACCGTGCCGCGATCGCCAGTGCGATCGACACTTTCAACGCGATCGCCCGCGACGAAACCCTGCGGGCGTTCGCACGCTGGGTGGACGTCACCGACATCTCGCGACGCGATGCACGGGACGTGGTCGACGACGGACTGCACCCGTCCGCGACGCAATACGCCGCGTGGGTCGACGCCATCCTGCCGCAAGCCCGGGCCGCGCTGCGCGAGCGCCCAAACGCCACGACGTAAGCGCGCGCCGCAACCTCCCTGCAACACCCCCGCCACGGTCCGGTTACCTCCCGGGCCGACACTGACGTCCCGGGAACGCCCCGGAAACCGACGCCATGGCCAAGCTCACCTGTCGCAGCGCCTTCATCTCCGACGTGCACCTGGGCACCCCGGATTGCAAGGCCGCCTACCTCCTCGATTTCCTCCGTCACCTCGACTGCGAACGCCTTTACCTCGTCGGCGACATCGTCGACCTGGAGGCCCTCGCCAAACGCCACTGGTGGCACCCCGACCACAGCGCCGTGATCGCCCAGCTGGTCGACATGGCCGCGCGCGGGATCGAGGTGATCTACATCCCGGGCAACCATGATTTCCAGATGCGCGGCCTCGCCGGCGCCACGATCGCGGGCATCCGGGTCGAGCTGGACGCGCTGCACGAAGGTGCCGACGGCCGCCGCTACCGCGTGAGCCACGGCGATGAGTTCGATCCCGAGCACATCGGCAAGCGCTGGCTCACCGTGCTCGGCGACGCGATGCACCGCGTGATCTGCTGGGCCAATCGGCGCATGCACGCGATGCGCCGGCGCATGGAACTGCCCTACCTGCCGCTGTCGATCATCATCAAGTCGCATATCCGCCTGGCCATGGAGTACATCCGCGGCTACGAGCAACGGGTGGCACGCGACGCGCGCGAGCGCGGCGTGGACGGCCATATCTGCGGCCACATCCATTTCGGCCACGTGCGCCCGATCGACGGCATCCTCTACCTCAACGACGGCGACTGGGTGGAGCACTGCACGGCCCTGGTGGAAGACTTCACCGGTGCCATGGAACTGATCCACTGGACCGAACGACGCACGCCGCTGGGTCGCGCCAGCCGCGAGACGGTGCTGCCCTCGCCGGCCGCGGTGCTCGGCTTCGCGCCCCTGGCCGACTGCCGCAGCGATCTCTCGGCGCTGCGCGCGGAGGTGTCCATCGCGGGTTGAAACGGCCGGGGGGAGGCCCATGTAGAATGGGCTCATTTCCCCCCAGTTGCGGTGAACCCCATGGCCCTCGACACCCCCACCCGCGAGCGCATCGAAGCCCTGCTCGCCCAGCACGAGGTCGTGCTGTTCATGAAGGGCACCCGCCGGCAGCCGATGTGCGGTTTCTCCGCCGCCGCCACGAACACGCTCAATGACATCATCGACGACTACCACACCGTCAACGTGCTCGACGATCCGGAGATCCGCGAGGGCATCAAGGAATTCGGCCAGTGGCCCACGATTCCGCAGCTCTACGTGAAGGGCGAACTGGTCGGCGGTTCGGACATCATCCGCCAGATGTACACCAGCGGCGAACTCTACGGCCTGTTCGGCGCCACGCCGCCGGACCGCACGCCACCGGCGATCACCATCACTGACAAAGCCGCCGAGGCGATCCGCGGCGGCATGGCGAACGCCCAGGGTATGGCCCTGCACCTGGAGATCGGGCCCGACCACAGCGCGGGTTTCCAGCTTGCCCCAGGCGGTAGCCATGACATCGTCACCGTCGCCAACGGCATCGAAGTGCACTTCGACCCGGGCAGCGCGCAGCGCGCCAACGGCGTGGTGATCGACTGGGTCAGCACGGTGCAGGGCGAGGGGCTCAGCCTGAAGTTTCCCGGCGCCGTCGAGATCGGCTCGCTCACGGTCCACGCGCTGAAGGAGCGCCTTGCCGCCGGCGATCTCGTGCTGGTCGACGTGCGCCCGGCCCACGGCCGTGCCATGGCGGCTCCGCTGGCCGGCGCGCGGATCCTCGAAGACGAAGGCTACGAAGCGCTCGCCGCGCTGCCGAAGGACACCCCGATCGCGTTCATCTGCCACCACGGCATCTCCAGCCGCGCCGCCGCCGAGCGCTTCGCGGCACACGGCTTCACCCACCTCTTCAACGTCGAGGGTGGCATGGACGCCTGGGCGCGCGAGGTCGATCCGAGCGTGCCACGTTACTGAGCGGACGCGTCAGGTGGATTGAGAAAGCGGCGTTGCGAGACGCCGCTTTTTTTGTGCGGATAGCGGCGAAAACCGCATGCGCCGGGACCCACCGCGATGCGGTCGGTCGTCGCGAGAGCGCTACACCACAAGGGGGCTCGCTCATCGGTGCGACGGGATCCGGAAAGGCCTGGGGTCCTGCCGTAAAAACCGCAACGGCATGCCCTGCCGAGTCCTCATCGCAGCAGGCACCCGAACAGCACGGCGGCTTCGATCATTTCCACCATCGCTCCTGCCGTATCGCCGGTAAAGCCGCCGAGACGACGCATGCAGGCCACGCGCCACGCACCTGCGACGATGACGGCGATCAACAGCGACAGCGCGCCCGTCATGCCAAAGCACAGCGCGCCCAGCATCGTCAGCATGATCGCCACGCGGCATGTTGTCGCCGATGCGCCGCGCAAGCCGTCGCCCAGGCCGCCCTCGCGGACGTAAGGCGTGGTGAGCACCAGCCCGACCAACGCGCCTCGCGCCAGCAACGGCGGCAACAGCAGCCACCATGGCGACGGCAACGCGGTCAGCATCGATACCTTGAGCAACGCGAGCGTGACCAGCGCCACCACGCCGGCCGGCCCGCAGCGCGGGTCTTTCATGATCGCCAGCGTGCGGGTGCGATCGCCCAGGCCGCCCACCCACGCGTCGGCGCTATCGGCCAGACCATCCAGGTGCAGCGCGCCGGTCAACAGCACCCAGGCGGTGAATACGACGACCGCGACGGGCAACGAGGGGAGCCGGTGCAGCACGAACGCGAGCAGCGCCAGAAGAAGGCCGAGCATGAGACCCACGGCGGGATACCACTTCAATGAGGCCGCCTGTCCCCGCGCATCCCACGCCACCTTCGGCGTGGGCAGCCGCGTCAGGAACGCGAACGCGATCGCCAGCCCGCGCATCATTCGCCCCAGGCGATCGGATGCACCGAGGCGTGCGGCACGTCGATGCCCGCCATGTCGCCGAAGTCGCGCCGCTCCGCGACGCACCGCAGCAAGCGGATCGCACCGCCATGCGTCACCACGAGCACGCGACGGTCGCCGGCGTGGGCGGCGATGTCGTCCATGGCCGCCGAAAGACGTGCGCGGAAGGCCGCGAAGGGTTCCGCACCGGGCGGCGGATGCGCGACGGGGTCGGCCCAGAACCGGCCCAGTGCGTCGCCGTCCGCGTCGGCCAGCGTCTCGATGGGCACGCCCTGCCAGTCGCCGAAATGGTATTCGGCCAGTCGCGCATCGATGCGCAACGGCAGGCAGCGCTCGGCGGCGAGCTTTTCGGCGAAACGCGCGCAGCGCGCGAGGGGCGATGACACCAGGCCGTCCCACTCGCCTCCGACCACGGCCTGGCTCAGTTGCATCCAGCCCAACGGCGTCAGTGGATCGTCGAGCTGGCCGCGGTAACTGCGCTGGCCGGTATCACCATGACGAAGCAGGTCGATGCTCATACCCGGGACACGCCCGCTTCGTCGAAGGTCGCCATCGATCGATGCAGCGCACACGCCATGCGCAACAAGGGTACGGCGACGGCCGCCCCGCTGGCCTCTCCCAGACGGAGCTGGAGATCGAGCAGCGGCTCGGCATGCAGCGCCGCCAGGACGGCCCGGTGCCCGCGTTCGTGCGAACGGTGGGCGAAGATCAGCCAGGGACGTGTCGTCGGCTGCATGGCAACGGCGGCCAGCGCCGCGACGCTGGCGATGAAGCCGTCGACGAGCACAGGGAGCCCACGCTGCGCCGCCGCGATGAACGCACCGGCCAGGGCCGCGATCTCGAACCCACCGACACGGCGCAACGCCTCGCGCGGCGACGAGAGGTGGCCGTCATGGAAACGCAGCACGTCGCCGATCACCGCGGCCTTGCGCGCGATGCCGGCGGCGTCGAGCCCCGTGCCCGCGCCCGTGAGCGCCTCGGGCATCTCGCCGAGCAGCGCGCAGGCGAGCGCGCTGGCCACGGCCGTGTTGCCGATGCCCATGTCACCGCCGATGAACAGGTCGGCGCCTTCGGCGAGCGCGCGATCGACGGCATCCCGCCCCGCCGCGCAAGCTGCCTCCATCTGCACCCCGCTCATGGCATCGGCGTGCCGGCTGTTTGCGGACGACGGCGCGACGATCGCCCGGCGCACGCCGGCGATCTCGCCGGG
>CAJYHU010000086.1 GCA_913774655.1 uncultured Luteibacter sp.
CGACTACATCGAGGTCTTCTACAATCGAACCCGCCGCCATAGTCACCTGGGCGGTGTCAGTCCCGAGGCCTTTGAACGGGCGTCAGTGTGAGGCGGGCAAGTGTCTTAAATCTCGGGGCAGTCCACCTTTGCGGCCGTAAATGTGTTTGGCGGTAGTGCAGCCCGTTAGGGTGAGGCAAGTTAACACCAGTACGCCCTTCACTGGGCTACCGCATACTGCTTAAGTCTGTACTTCCCCCGAATGCTCAATTGGATGAACGCCACTTCGAACGCCTGGGTGCCCTCGGGCTGTCCCTTGAAGCATCGGACCATGAGCTTGCTATTGGGCTTGACCATGGGGAATGCGCCCCCTGTGGATACGGCCGTGTTCTCGCCATAGGCGGCCGTGTTGACCGTGACAGCCCCGGTCGAAGCCGTTTCCGCCCCTTTGAGGATGGCGAAGTGGTCGCAACCGTGGGCCTCCGACTTGTCCGCCGCCCGAAGGATGGCGAAGTCCGACGCCTGCTCGGGCGACGTATAGGCATTGGCGGCGAAATTCACCATGAAGGTGTCGGGTGATAGCTGGGTTTCGCTGAACCCGCCTGACCACTCCTTGGCCTTGTACCCTGTAGCGCAGCCTGCCAAGCTCACGGCCAGCAAGGCGAGAAGTGCCTTCCTCATTTCCCTGTCCCCTAGTTGACTCACCCCTGCGCCTATTCTAGGCCGATCTAGGCGGAATCAAAGACGAGTAACTTTGAGAGTAACCGGTGGGAATATGGCCTGGAATCGGCATAAATACGGGGTATTTAGCGCCCACTCCGGCACCAGTCCCTTCAACGGGCTGACACTCGTCACGTCGCGCTCCCTCAGTCCGTCTCACCATTCGGGCACGTTGTCGTGCGGCTGGGCGACTTGTGCCGTGACAGCACCTGGATGATCTGCGTAAACAAGCCGTCGCTACGAAGCATTGACGCACGGCATTGGACGATGAGACTAGGCACCACAGATGGCCTTTGTGGGTATGAGAGACGATACATCTCCCTGGTTAGCTCAGCTTTCGATTGAGTACGCGGTGATGAGCGACGCGGCGCTCGAAGGAGACTTCGACGAAGCCCGCTTTCGGGCATCTCTCATAAGCAAAATTGCCGAAAATGCGAGGATGGTCGACATTGCGTCCACGTGCCATCTCGTCGAAGCGCTGCTCGGGCCGTCAGGAACTAAGCCCAGCGAGCGTTATGTCCATGCGGTGCGAGCCCTCGGGGAAGCGATCTATCCGGATCGCAGGAGAACGTGATCCCTCACACGCCGAAATATCGGTGTTACGAACCGATTCGACCTGTGGCACACCTTATCGGGTAGATACGATGGGATCGAAACCCGATTGATCCACGACCATGCGGGCCCCGTGATAGTGGTGCTTGGTTATCATGGGACACCGGGGAAAACGAAGCGCAACGATGATTTGCTGGCGCTTTCGCGACCGCATTCGCGCGCGCATTTGATAATCGACGAAAGTGGCATCACACGACCAAGTCGCGTTTCTGGAGCCGTCCATGTCCAATCCCTCGTTATCGCATCACTCCGTGGCAGTCGTTGCCGACGAAGCGCCAGCCAGGCTCGCCCCGAGCAACTACCCTGAGTCCTTCGCGTCCATGATGGAAGGGCGGATCATGCGACCGCTGGGAGATCTTTTCGGTCTGCAAGGGTTCGGCGTGAATCACGTGACGTTACCGCCGGGTGCGATCTCTGCGTTACATCATCGCCATTCGGTGCAGGATGAGTTCGTTTTCGTGTTGACCTGCGAGCTGACGCTCGTACATGACGCGGGCGAAACCGTGCTGAGGGCAGGACATGGCGCCGGCTTTCCGAGTGGCGGCACGGCACACCACCTGGTCAATCGGTCGGATGCCGACGCGACCTATCTCGAAGTCGGTGATCGCCGGCCCGGGGATAGCGTGTCGTATCCAAACGACGATCTCCAGGCGGTGCGGTCGGCATCCGGATGGCTGTTCGAGCACAAGGACGGCCAGCCTTATTGACACATCGACACGCCTTCACGGATCGAACGGCGTCCCCATCGGCGGGGCGGCGGCCCGTTGCACTCATCCCGCCTGGATCGGGGCGCCTTGTTGAAGGGCGGGATGCGCCTCAATGAATCCCTCGTGTTCAATGGCGGAGTGAATCCGTGATGGCAGCCATCCGATGCCCCACGCCCCATCCTTTTTTGTCACTGGCAAAAGCCAGGCGCTAACTCAACCTGTGCAGACCAGTGTCATGGTCAACCGCCTTATCGTGGCCCGTTTCACCGTGTCGATGGTGCCCGTCGCGTCGATGCGGTAATCGGGGCAGTCGAGGTCTCCCTCGGGATTGCCCTTGATGGCGCACGTCGCCTCGAGGTGGAAGGCTTTCTCTCCCGAGCGATCGACAGAGACGTCCCTGCAACGGTCAAGGGTGCGCGACATGACCAGATCGCTTCGCTGCAAAAAGGTCACTAAGCCCGCGTCCGATGTCATGTCAGGCTTATTCGCCTCCGTGGCATGGATGGACGAGATCAGAAAGATCGATACGAGTAAGACACCCGTCTGCCGCTTCATTTGCCGCCTCCCTGGTTGGTGAATCTACGTCATGTCTTTTACCCGAGGGTAGAGGCATGCTCGGGGAAGAACTCTGACGGGATGCAGGCGCAGGTACTTGCGTGTCCAGGGTCCGCTTCGGTACCCGATACGCGCGTCCCACGGATTGGCCCAGGCGGTTACCAGCCTCCTGGGCTCCTCCGCGCCGTCACCGGCCCCGATGGCGCCGCCTGTCCCGCGGGCGGACATCATGAGTTCTTTCAAGTGGCTCACAGGCCTTGACGTAAAACGTCACGTCCCGATCGACCATACGCACGCGTTCGCAAGAAAGGGCGAATCGCGTCGAAAGATGACGCATTTTCGGCTATGAGAAAAATCTGAGCCTTTAAAGTCAATGGCTTAGGCTTGGCATGGCCCATGCTGTGGTCAGGGCAACGCCGCTCTCCGGGGGGAGGATTCGCTATGTCATTGCACGCGTCCGGAACGTATTCGGCACGACTACCGTCGTGCCCCAAGGGCTCGGCTGAAGTGGTACCCGTGCTGGAGGGTGACGATCCGTGGGGTGTCCTCGCCGGTCGGTTGTCGCCCTCCGGACGGCACCATGCGATGTCGCACGAAGCGTTCCATCTGCTTCTGGCCTTGCGATCCGCGGATCTAGAGCGCGTCCGTGGGAGCGCTGCCGAGCTGCGGCGGCTGTCCGGCGATCGGGGGTTCCCCCAGACCTACGGGGCAGTCGAGGCGCTTGGGCAGGCGTTGGCATCCGCCCATGGATCCGTCGCGCCGGAGGTCCAGCACGCGTGCGTCCTGTTGATCCGGACGATGGTCCGCGACGGTCTCGTCAATAACGCCGTGGCGCCGGGCGTTCGTCGTCGCGACTGACGCATAAGGCCTCGGCCGCGCCAGCGAACGTTTTAATCACTCTCATGGCCGACAGCGGATGTTGGCCTGACAACCAGGGGGCTCATCATGCGATTTTCGGTCCGCGCAAAAATCTTTTCGGCCATGGGCATCGCCCTGGCCTTGATGCTTGTCCTCGGGGGCGTAGGCCTCCTGGGCGTGAAGAAAACCTACGCGCTCGCGGATGCGATGTACGAAGCGAACGTCGTGTCCATCATGAACGTCGCGGAAGCGAAACAATCCATCGTCAACCAGCGCCTCGCGCTGCTGCGTGCGATCGCGGACCCCAAGCTCGGCGGCACGGCGCAACGGGTGCACGAGGCGATGACGAAGGAGGCGGCGGCGTGGGCACGCTATTACCCGGCCAAGATCAGTTCGGCGGAAGAGCGCCAGGCGGCGGAGGCCTATATCGCCGAACGCCAGAAGGCGACGCCGCTGGTTGAGAAAGAGATCGCGCTGCTGGAGGCCGGCAAGATCGACGACGTGCGCCTGATGCAGGTCGACGTCGTCGGTCCGGCACTGGGCCAACTGGTCGAACGGATGGATGCGCTGGCGGGCATGAACTCCATCAAGGCGAGCCAGGCGGCGACCGACGCGGAAGCGCGTTACGTCGCCACCCGCAATCTTTCCGTCGGTTCGCTGGCGGCCGCCGTGATCGCGCTCCTCGTGGTCGCGACGTTGCTTGCGCGGGCCGTGCTGGTTCCCTTGGGCAAGGCCAGGACACTGGCGCAAGCGATCGAAGGTGGCCACCTCAACAACGCCACGGTGGTTTCGGGCAACGATGAGTTCACCGATACGCTGCGTGCCCTGGACACCATGGACAGGCGCCTGGCCGACATCGTCACCGACGTGCGCTACATCTCCCAGCAGGTCTCGTCGTCGGCAGGGGACATCGCGCAAGGCAACGATGATCTTTCCCAACGTACCCAGGAGCAGGCCAGTTCACTCGAAGAAACCGCTGCCTCGATGGAAGAACTGGCGTCGGCCGTGAAGCAGAATGCGGACGGTGCCGAACAGGCGCGTCAGCTGACGCAGCGGGTACGGGGCGACGCGGAGATCGGTAGCCAGGTGTCGGCCGAGGCC
>CAJYHU010000087.1 GCA_913774655.1 uncultured Luteibacter sp.
GGTCTACGCGCGCGATCGCGACCTCGTGGTGATGGCGGCCGTGGCCAACGGCGCCGAAGTGATCGCCGACGGCTCGATCCACGTCTACGGCGGCCTGCGCGGTCGCGCCATGGCCGGCGCGCAGGGCGACGAGTCGGCACGCATCTTCTGCACCGATTTCCGTGCCGAGCTGGTCGCTATCGCCGGCCACTATCGCGTGTTCGAAGACATTCCCAAGGAATTCGAGGGCCAGGCCGTGCAATGCTGGCTCGACGATGGAAAACTCATGATCGCGCGCCTCTGACGCCGATCCCAACGTATTTTGCGGAGACATCCCTTGACTGAAATCATCGTCGTCACCTCCGGCAAGGGCGGGGTCGGCAAGACCACCACCAGCGCCTCCCTCGCCACCGGCCTGGCCCTCGAGGGCAAGAAAGTCGCGGTCATCGACTTTGACGTCGGCCTGCGCAACCTCGACCTCATCATGGGTTGCGAGCGGCGCGTGGTGTATGACTTCGTCAACGTCGTGCACGGCGAGGCCGCGCTCAAGCAGGCGCTCATCAAGGACAAGCGTCACGAGAACCTGTACGTGCTCGCCGCGTCGCAGACGCGCGACAAGGACGCCCTCACCCAGGAAGGCGTCGAGAAGGTGCTCGACGAACTGAAGGCCGAAGGCTTCGACTACGTGGTCTGCGACTCCCCGGCCGGCATCGAAAAGGGCGCCCACCTGGCGATGTACTTCGCCGACCACGCGGTGGTGGTGGTCAACCCCGAGGTATCGTCGGTGCGCGATTCCGATCGCATCCTGGGCCTGCTCTCGAGCAAGACACGCCGCGCCGAGAAGGGCGAGACGCCGATCAAGCAGCACCTGCTGCTCACCCGTTACAACCCCAACCGCGTCGAAGCGGGCGAGATGCTCAGCGTGAAGGACGTCGAGGACATCCTCGGCATCTCGGTCGTGGGCGTGATCCCCGAATCCGAGAACGTGCTGGCCGCGTCCAACGCCGGCGTGCCGGTGATCCTCGACGACAACTCCAACGCCGGCCATGCGTACAAGGATACCGTCGCCCGCATCCTCGGCCAGGACCGGCCGCTGCGCTTCCTCGAGCCGGTGAAGAAGGGCTTCCTCAAGCGCGTGTTCGGAGGTTAAGCATGGGCATCCTCGATTTCCTGAAGCGCAAGCCCGAACCGAGCGCCGGCGTCGCCAAGGAACGCCTGCGCATCATCGTCGCCCAGGAGCGCTCGACGCGCGGCGGCCCCGACTACCTGCCGCTGCTGCGCAACGAGCTGCTCGAAGTCATCCGCAAGTACGTCAACGTCGACGTCGAGGCCGTGAACATCAACCTCGAGCGCGACAGCGGCCACGAGGTGCTGGAGCTTTCCGTCGCCCTGCCGGACGGCAAGCCGGCCCCATGACCGCCGCCGATCCCGCCGACGCGGTACTTCGCGTCGGCGCCATCGGATTCGACGAGCCGCGCGAGCTGCTCGCCAGGCATGGGCTCACGCTGCTGGCGGTCGCCGACGGCGAGCCCATCCCCGGCAGCTACTGGGGCGACACCGAAGCCGGGATCATCGGCAGCACCGTCTACGCACGACCGGACACCCCCGTCCATTCCCTGCTGCACGAAGCCTGCCACCTCCTCGTGCTGCCGCCGGACAAGCGGGCCCAGGTGCACACCGACGCCACCGACTCGATCGAAGAAGAGGACGCCACCTGCTACCTGCAGATCGTGCTGGCCGGGCACCTGCCCTCGGTCGGCTCGGCGCGACTCATGGACGACATGGACCGCTGGGGCTATACCTATCGCCTGGGATCGACGCGCGCGTGGTTCGAACACGACGCCGCAGAGGCGCGGGCGTTCCTTACGGCACGGGGCCTGCCCACGGCGTGACGCCCGTCCCGATCGGGCGGCCATGACGCGCCGCACCTTGTGATTTGTCCGACAAAATGCTGTCGTCCATCCTTCCCCAGGCGAAAGGAGCGGACGATGAGCAAGCGACACGCGGCGCTGGCCGTCGCGATCTTCCTGGCCCTGCCCGCCGTGGCGCTGGCGGGCGATGCCAACGAGGCATCCTTCGGTGTCACGCCCGACGGCCACGACGTGCGGGTGATCACCCTGCGCAATGGCCATGGCATGACGGCCCGGGTGCTCAACCTCGGCGCCGCGCTCTATGCCCTCGAAGTGCCCGACCGCGAGGGCACGCCAGGCGACATCGTGCTGGGCTATCCCGACCTCGCTGGCACGTTCGCCAAGCCGCAGTATTTCGGGGACACCGTCGGCCGCTACGCCAATCGGATCGCGAAAGGCACGTTCACCCTCGACGGCAAGACCTATCGGGTGCCGGTCAACGACGGCCCCAATTCGCTCCACGGCGGCACGACCGGTTTCGACAAGGTGTTATGGACCGTGACCCGCGTGCAGTCCGGCGACCGCCCCAGCGTCACCCTTACCTACGTGAGCCCCGATGGCGACCAGGGTTACCCGGGCAAGCTTACGGCCACCGCGACCTACACGCTCGACGACCGTAACGAGCTGACCATCGCCTACACGGCCACCACCGACGCGCCGACCATCGTCAACATCACCAATCACACGTACTGGAACCTCGCGGGCGAGGGTTCCGGCAGCGTGATGGATCAACAATTGATGATCGCGGGCGACGCCTACCTGCCGACCGACGCGACGGCGATACCCACCGGCGAGGTACGTGCGGTGACCGGCACCGATTTCGACTTCCGCAAGGCCAAGCCCATCGGCCGCGACATCCGCGATGCGCGAGACCAGCAGCTCGTATTCGGACGCGGCTACGATCACAACTGGGTCATTTCACGGCAGACCGCCCGTGCGCCGCGCGAAGTGGCGCGCGTGACCGATCCCAAAAGCGGCCGGGTGCTGTCGCTGTGGTCGAACCAGCCAGGGCTGCAGTTCTATTCGGGCAACTTCCTGGACGGCACCACGTCAGGCAAGTCGCATCGGATCTATCGACAAGGCGACGCCTTCGCGCTGGAACCGCAGCGCTTTCCCGATACACCGAACCAACCTGCGTTCGGCTCGGCCAAACTCATGCCGGGCGAAACCTATCGCAATGAGATGACATATCGGTTTTCGGTCATGAAAGCGCATTGACGCAGGGGGAAGCGGACCGTTTCCGCGAACCGATGGTGTGGGCAGCTCGCCTCAGACCTCGTGGTGCAGCGATTCCGCGGGGCGCCGGCGACGGAAACGCGGCGCCAGCTCCACCAGGTACATCGCGCCCAGCACCAGCGCACCACCGGCGACCATCCGCCAGGTCAGCGCGTCAACGCCGAGCGCGACCGCGAATCCCGCGGCGAACACGGGCTCGGTGGTCATGACGATGGCCGCACGGGTGGCCGGCATGTGGGCCTGGGCCCACGTCTGCACGAGCATGGCGAATGCCCCCGCCACCAGCGCCATGTAAATCACCGAGAGCCAGGCCCTGCCGTCCGGCGGCAGCGTCGGACCGTGGTGGGGTAGCGTCGCGAGAAGGCATACCACGGCGATGGCGACCATCTGCACGGCCGACATGCCGAACGCGTCGCCCGGACGCGACCAATGCCCCAAGCCGACGATGTGCAAGGCGTACAACGCGGCCGACGCCAGCGTCAGCCACACGCCCAGGTCGACGGAGAGCCCGTTCAGGGCCAGCACGCCGAGTCCGACAAGGGCCATGCACACCGCGATCCACAGCGTGACAGGGAGACGCTGGCGGAAGATCAGCCAGCCCAGGATCGGTGTGATGACGACATACATGCCGGTCACGAATCCGCTTACGCTGGGCGAGGTCAGGGCCAGCCCTTCGGTCTGCAGCCACTGTGCCGCCCCGTATAACGTTCCCAGCGCCAGCGCACGCAGGGCCTGGGCACGCCCAAGGCGACGCACCGGCCGCGCGAAGCACACCAGCATGACGGCGGCGGCGATGAGGAACCGCACGGCGAGAAAATCGATCGGTAGCATCCGCCCGACGACGTCCTTGATCATGACGAAGGTCGAACCCCATACGGCGGTGACCGCCAGCAGGCCCAGCGTCGCCGGTGTGGCGCCCTTAACCGGCTCGCCGTTCATCGACGCCTACGCATCCACAGGCCGGGAAGCTTGAGCAGGAAATGCGCCCAGATACCCGCCCACACCGCCGCGCGCATGGGCGCATGCCGGGCCGACGGGTCGTGCCGGCGAAACCACAGATACATGCTGCGGTGCTTATGCCAGCTTACGAACACCGGCCGGCGCCGGCTGGAGACACCCTTGCCGTGCAGCACGCGGACATCGCCCGCGAGCACCACGCGATAGCCCTGGTCGCGCGCACGGCGGCACAGGTCCATGTCTTCGCAGTGCAGGAAGAACGTTTCGTCGAAACCACCCAGGCGCTCGAACGCCGCACGCGGCATGAGGAGGATGGCCCCGGACACGATCTCGACGTCCTCGGCACCCGACGGCAACGGACCGGCGATGTCGATGCCGCCGGCACGTCCCAGCTTGGTATTGATCGCGCGACGCAGCAGCGGGTCGTAACGGCGCGATGCGGGGTCGGCGTGACCCGCATCATCGCAGACCACGGCACCGACGATCGCCGTCTGCCTGTCCAGGTGCGCCGCCATGCGAGCGATGGTATCCGGCGCCACCAGGCAATCGGGGTTGAGCACGAGCAGACGCTCGCCACGCGCTTTCGCGGCACCCCGATTCACGGCGGGACCGAATCCGAGGTTGGCGCGGTTGTAGATGACCCGTACGCGATCGTCCCCGGCATGGGCACGCTCGATGGACTCGGGCACGCCATCGGCGGAGCCGTTGTCGACCAGGATGACCTCGACCGGTACGTCGCTCGCGAGGGCGCACGCGACGCACTCGCGCGTCAGCGGACCGCTGTTCGCGAGCACGACGACGACGCTGGTGAGCATCAACCCACCCAGGCGCGGGCGTTACGGAACATGCGCATCCACGGTGAATCCTCGCCCCAGTGATCGGGATGCCAGCTCATCTGCGCGCTGCGGAAGACGCGCTCGGGGTGCGGCATCATGATCGTCACGCGACCGTCGGCCGCGGTGAACGCGGTGAGGCCGCCCGGCGAGCCGTTCGGATTGATCGGATAGTGCTCGGTGGGCCGGCCGCGGTTGTCCACGAACCGGGCGGCACCGTGGCTCTTCGACGGGCTGCAGGCATTCGGGAAATGCACGCGGCCTTCGCCGTGCGCCACCACCACCGGGATGCGCGAGCCGGTCATGCCGCGGAAGAAGATGCTTCCCGAGTCGAGGATCTCCAGCGTCGCCAGACGGGCTTCGTACTGCTCGGACTGGTTGCGCAGGAACTGCGGCCAGTGCTTTGCATCCGGGATGATGTCCTTGAGCTGCGAAAGCATCTGGCAACCATTGCAGACACCCAGGCCGAACTTCGCGCCGTCCTCGAAGAAACGGGCGAACTGCTCGCGCAGCGCGTCGTTGTAGAGGATCGAGGTGGCCCAGCCGCGTCCGGCACCGAGCACGTCACCGTAGGAGAACCCGCCGCATGCGGCCAGTCCGCGGAAATCCTTCAGGTGGTAACGGCCGCTGGCGAGGTCGGTCATGTGCACGTCGACCGCGTCGAACCCCGCGCGGGTGAACGCGGCGGCCATTTCGACCTGCCCGTTGACGCCCTGCTCGCGCAGGATCGCCACGCGCGGGCGCGCACCGCTACCGATGTGGGGCGCGGCGATGTCGTCGGCCGGGTCGAAGGTGAGCTTCGGCGAGATGCCCGGGTCGGCATCGTCCAGGCGCCATTCGCTTTCCTGGTCGGCGCTGACCGGGTTATCGCGCAGGCGCTGCATGGCATGGCTGGTTTCGTTCCACGCGCGGAAGAGTTCGGTCCAGTTCCACTTGAACGGCGTTTCGCCACCGAGGTGCAGCTTGATGCCGAGTTTTTCCTTGGGGCGGCCGACGTGGTGCGTCATGCCGGCGAGGCCGTGCTTGACCAGCAGCTGCTCGAAGGCCTCGCGGTTGGCCGAGGCCACCTGCACGACGGCACCGAGTTCTTCGTTGAACAGGGCGCGCAGCGTCGCCTCGGCCCAGCCGTCGAGGCGCAGGTCGAGGCCGCAGTGACCGGCGAAGGCCATCTCCAGCAGCGTGACGATGACGCCACCGTCGGAGCGGTCGTGATAAGCGAGCAGCAGGCCGGCGCGGTTGGCCTCTTGGATCAGCTCGAACATCGCGCGCAGGCGCTTGGGGTCGTCCAGGTCGGGCGGTACGCCGCCGGCGCGGTTGAATACCTGGGTCAGCGCCGAGCCGCCGAGACGGTCGCGTCCCGCGCCGAGGTCGATCAGCCACAGGTCGGTATCGCCGCGGTCGAGGCGCAGCTGCGGCGTGAGCGTGCGGCGCACGTCGTCGACGCGGGCGAATCCGGTGATGACCAGCGATACCGGCGACACGGTCTTCTGCTTCTTGCCGTCGTCGTCGGTCCACACCGTCTGCATGGAGAGCGAATCCTTGCCCACCGGAATGGAGATATCGAGGCTCGGGCAGAGTTCCATGCCCACGGCCTTCACCGCGTCGAACAGCGCCGCGTCCTCGCCGGGATGGTTCACCGCGGCCATCCAGTTGGCGGACAGGCGCACTTCGTCGAGCCGAATGGAGGTCGCGGCGAGGTTGGTGAGCGCCTCACCCACCGCCATACGCGCGGCGTCGGCGCTCGAGAGCAGCGCGATGGGCGCGCGCTCGGCCATGGCCATCGCCTCGCCGGTGTAACCGTCGAAACCGGTCAGCGTCACCGCCACGTCGGCGACGGGTACCTGCCAGGGGCCGACCATGGGATCGCGATGGTTGAGGCCGCCGACGGTACGGTCGCCGATAGTGATGAGGAAGTTCTTGCTACCGACCACCGGCAGGCGAAGCACGCGCATGAGCGCCTCGTCCATGCCGATGCCGGTGAGGTCGGCCACGAGGTCCACGCGCGGTTTCAGACGCGAGGCGTCACGATGCATCCGCGGCGGCTTGCCGAAGAGGACATCCATGCCCAAGTCGATCACGGTGAGGTCGCGGCGCGGATCGCGCACGACCAGGCGCGCTTCGCCCGTGGCCTCGCCGACGACGGCGAACGGACACCGCTCGCGTGCGCAGAACGACTCGAACAGGGCAAGGTCGTCGGCGCCGATCGCGAGTACGTAGCGCTCCTGGGACTCATTGCTCCACACCTGCATCGGCGACAGTGTGGGGTCGTCGCAGGGCACCTTCGACAGATCGATGATGCCGCCGACGCCGGCGTCGTTGAGGATTTCGGGAATCGCATTGGACAGGCCGCCGGCACCGACGTCGTGGATGCTGACGACGGGATTGCGTTCGCCGCGCGCCCAGCACGCGTCGATCACCTGCTGGCAGCGGCGTTCCATCTCGGCGTTGTCGCGCTGCACGGACGCGAAGTCGAGCTCGGCGCTGGACGTACCGGACGCCACCGACGATGCGGCACCGCCGCCCAGGCCGATGAGCATGGCCGGACCGCCCAGCACGATGACCTTGTCGCCCGGCCGCACGTCGCGCTTTTGCACATGCTGTTCGCGGATGGCGGCCAGGCCGCCGG
>CAJYHU010000088.1 GCA_913774655.1 uncultured Luteibacter sp.
GTGTCCTTGTCCAGGCGGTGGACGATCCCCCCCCGGGGTATCTCGGCCAGCGCCGGGTCGTGATGCAGCAACGCGTTCAGCATGGTACCCGCCGGGTTGCCCGCCCCCGGGTGCACCACCAGCCCCACGGGCTTGTCGATGACCATCAGGTCGGCGTCCTCGTGGAGGATGCTCAGGGCGATGGCCTCGGGCTGGGCGTCGACCTCGGCCTCCAGCTCGGCCTCGAGGACCACCCGCTCGTTGCCCCGGACCAAGTGCCGGGGGGCCACCACGGCGCCGTCCAGCGTCACCTTGCCCTCCTTGATCCAGCCCGTCAGGCGGGATCGGGAGTAGTCGGGGAACATCTCGGCCAGGGACTGGTCGAAACGCCGTCCCGCCGCCGCCACGGGCACCGTGGCCTCATGTCTTACCGTCGTCATAGCGCCTCACCCGGCCCACGGCCGGTTTCGGCTATCATGCCCTTTCGCTCAAGCATCCGAACTCTCTCAATGCGTGCAACCAAGATCACCATTCTGCTCTTCCTCGCCCTGTCGATGAGCGCCTGCTCGATGTTTCGCAGCAAGAAGGAAACGATCGATACCATGCCGGTCGACCGGCTGTACGCCAACGCCCACGACTCGCTAGAGCATGCCGACTACGCCGCGGCGGAAAAGGCCTACCAGCGCCTGATCGCGCGTTTCCCGTCCGGCGACATCAACGAACAGGCCCAGATCGAACTGGCCTACGCGCAGTACAAGGACAACAAGCCGGACGACGCGTACTCGACGATCAACCGCTTCATCAAGACGTTTCCGACCCACAAGCACGCTGATTATGCCTATTACCTGCGCGGCCTGATCAATTTCGACCGCACCGGCGGCTTCATCGAGCGCTATTTCAACCGCGGCTCGGATGCCTCCACGCGTCGCGATCAGGGCTTCAACCTGACCTCGTTCGACGATTTCAGCCAGCTCACCCGCCGTTATCCGAACAGCGCCTACGCCACCGACGCCCGCCAGCGCATGATCTTCCTGCGCAACCAGCTGGCCCGGTTCGAGGTGAACGTGGCCGAGTACTACCTGCGCACCAAGGCCTATATCGCCTCGGCGGACCGCGCGCAGTACGTGATCGAGCATTACCAGCAGTCGCCGGAAACCGCCGACGCGCTGGCGGTGCTGACCCGCAGCTACCTGGCCCTGGGCCGCAAGCCGCTGGCCGACCAGACCCGCTCGGTGCTGGCCCTGAACTACCCGGATCACCCGTACCTCACCGATCCGAACTGGCCGCATCACCCGTCGACGCTGCGCAAGGCGATCCCCTTCTCGGGGCATCACTGAGTCGAGCACCCGCGTCGCGGGGTGGAACCCAAACGCCAGCCGGGCCACCGGCTGGCGTTTTTTTATGGGACGGGCGCCGGACGCGGTTAAGGCCCTACCGAAGGGGTAAGAGCCGATCGCATCGGCGATCCGGCGGCAGCCGGCATGGCTCCGATGGCGTTCATGGCCTCATTCCCCCGAGCTAACCCGAGGATTCGCGGACACGGTCCGCCGCCTCAGCGCCAGCCGGACGTGATCGGATAGCGCCGCTCACGGCCAAAGGCCTTCGTGGTGACCCTCGGTCCCGGGGCCGACTGGCGGCGCTTGAACTCGTTGATGAACACCATGCGGATCACCCGGCGCACGGTGGCGTCGTCGTGTCCTGCGGCGATGATGTCCTCGGCGGACGCCTCGCCCTCGATGAACTGCTCAAGGATCGCATCGAGTTCGTCGTAAGGCGGCAGCGAGTCCTGGTCGGTCTGGTCGTGGCGCAGCTCGGCCGACGGCGGCCGATCGATCACCGCCTCGGGAATGGCCCCGTCGATGGACGCGCGCCAGCGCGACAGACCGTAGACCACCGTCTTGTAGAGATCCTTCAGCGGCGCATACGCACCGCACATGTCGCCATACAGCGTGGCGTAGCCCACCGCCATCTCGCTCTTGTTGCCCGTGGAGAGCAACAGGCGACCGGTCTTGTTCGACAGCGCCATCAGCAGCACGCCACGCGAACGCGACTGCAGGTTTTCTTCGGTGATATCCGGCGCACGCCCGGCGAACACCGGGGACAGCGTGTCGGTAAAGGACTGGTAGATGCCCTCGATCGGCAGCACGTGGTATTCCACCCCCAGGTGCTCGGCTTGTGCCTTCGCCTCGCGCAGCGAGAGCTCGGAGGTGTACTGGGTGGGCATCATCACCGCGGTGACTTTGTCCTTGCCCAGCGCATCCACCGCGATGGCGAGGGTCAGCGCCGAGTCGATGCCGCCGGACAGCCCCAGCAGCACGCCGGAAAACCCGTTCTTGCCCACGTAGTCGCGCACGCCGCGCACCAGGCCGGCGTACAGGATGGCCTCGCCGTCCGCCGGTCGATCGACCGGCCAGTCCACCGGCGTGAGGCGACGGGTGTGGGTGTCGTAGTCCACCGCGAGCAGCATCTCTTCGAACGACGGCGCGCGCGCCGCGATCGTGCCGTCCGGCTGCACCAGCAGCGAATGACCGTCGAAAAGCAGGTCGTCCTGGCCACCGACGAGGTTGACGTAGGCGATGGCCACGCCGTTCTCGGTGGCGCGCTCGCGCAGCAGCGCCTCGCGCGTGGCGGCCTGGCGCCGGTCGTAAGGCGAGGCGTTGATCACCAGCAGCAGTTCGGCCCCGGCGCGGGCGGCCAGGGCGGCCGGCTCGGCCTCCCAGATGTCCTCGCACACGAGCATGCCGACGCGCACGCCGTCGATGGTGAAGACGCGGGTCGCGCTACCGTGCCGGAAATAACGCTTCTCGTCGAACACCGTGTAATTGGGCAACGCCTGCTTGTGGTAGGTCCACTCGATCCGCCGCTCGCGGATCAGCGACGCGGCGTTGTACACCTCGCCCTGCGTATCCGGGTGGCCGACCACCGCCGATATGCCTTCGATGCGCGGGGCGAGCGCGTCGAGCTCGCTCAGGCAGGCCACGAGAAAGCTCGGCCGCTGGAGCAGGTCTTCGGGCGGGTAGCCGGACAGCGTCAGTTCGGGAAAGGCGACGAGCGAAGCGCCGAGGCGGTCGCGCGCCTCGTCGGCCAGCGCCTTGACCTTCAGCGCGTTGCCGGCCGTGGCCCCGACTGGAAAATCGAACTGGGCCAGGGCGAAGCGAAAGAGGGACATGGGGAATCCGTGCGGTCGCGGGGATCGCCCATGATACCGTGCCGCGCCGGGCGCGGCGCCCGCCTCACTGCACCGGCACGTCGAGGATCGTCGGCGCCGCGGCCGCCGGCAGCGTGTAGTGCCACCACTCCGCCGGGTAGTTGACGAAGCCGTGGGCCGCCATCGCCCGGACGAGGCGCTGGCGGTTGGCGCGTTGCGCGGGCGTGATACGGGGATCGTCCGTGTGGGCGAGCGGATCGAACAGGTCGAAGTCCGTGCCCATGTCCACGGGCGCGCACGTGTCGCCATCGCAGCGCACGAGCGTGAGGTCGACGGTGGCACCGCGGCTGTGCCCGGAGACCGGCGCGATGTACTCGCCCAGCAACTGGCGTTTCTCCAGATGCGGGTAGTGCGCCGCCTTCGTCCGCGTGTCGGCCAGGTCGCCGGCCCAGCGCACGAACGCCGCCACGGCCCGCGCGGGCCGGTAACAGTCCCACACACGCAGGCGATAGCCCTGCGGACGCAACTCGGCCTCCACCGCGGCGAGCGCGTCCGCGGCCGCGCGGCGCAGCAGGCACACCGGCGCGCGATACCCATCGACGGGCGCGCCGGTGAAGTTATCCGCACCCGCGTAGCGCATGTCTTCGTCGAGGTCGGGCACGCGCGTGCGCGCATCGACCAGCCCCCCGCTCCCCGCGTCGGGCGAGGGCGCTGCGGCGACGGTGGCGGCGGTCGCGACGACGAGCATGGCGCCGCAGAGGCGCCGGAGAACGATCTTCACCGGCCTGGCTGCCTTCGTGGTTTGCCTTCGTGCTGTGTACCATGCCGGCGGACGCCGGTCACGGGTGACACGGCCGGGCGCAACCACCGCGGAGGGCGACGCTTGATCCAGTCGGTCTGGCCTTACCTGGCCGTGATGCTGCTAGCGGCGGGTTTCTGGCCGGCCATCGAACGCCGGGTTGGCGGCAAGGTGTTCGAGGTGTTGCCGCCCATCGTGCTCACCTACCTCAGCGTAACGGCGTTGGCGGTCGCGGGCGCGTGGACCGCCACGCCCGCGATCCACGCCGTGCAGGACACCATCGTGGCGCGCCTGGTGCCCGCGCTGATTTTCCTGCTGATGATCAACGGCGACCTCCGCGCCATCGTCGCCCTGGGGCCGCGCGTGCTGGGCGTGTTCGCCTGCACCGCAATCAGCCTGTTCGCCGCGTTCATCGTCGCGTTCGCGATGTTCCGTGCCGGGTTGCCGGCCGACGGATGGAAGCCGCTGGCCGCACTGTCGGGGAGTTGGATGGGCGGCACGGCAAACATGATTGCCGTGAAACAGGCCATCGGCATGGCCGATGCGCCGCTGGCGACGTCCTTGCTCACCGACGCGCTCTGCTACTCAATGTGGGTCGTGGTGCTGTTCGCCGCGGGACGCCTCGCCCCCGCCTTCAACCGCTGGACCCGCGCCACGTCCAGCGCAGGCATGACCGTGGCCGACACGGGACCGCGCGCGCCGGCGACCGGTGATAGCGTATTGCTGTGGTTGGGCATCGCGCTCGGCGTGGCGGCCC
>CAJYHU010000089.1 GCA_913774655.1 uncultured Luteibacter sp.
ACCGAACCCGCCCTCAGCATCACCACCAGCGGGGGCACCCCGTATGGCGCCAGCCACGTCACCGGGCACCGCGGCGACCAGCCGATCACCGAGCACGAGCGCGAGCTGACCCGCGCCCTCGGCAAACGGCTCGCCGACGTGGCCCGCCGCCTCGGCACCCCGGCGTGAGCGCGATGCAGAGGACCGGCATCGCCGCGTGGGCGGCGCTGCTGGCGGTGCAGGTGTTGTGGTATTCGCTCTACGCACCCGTCTCTATCCCGCGCTGGGTCGCCTTCGCCCTCACCGTACCGCCGCTGCTGCTTCCCCTGCTCTCGCTGCCCCGCATCAGCCGCACGCTGCTGTGGGTCGGCATCCTGTCGCTGTTCTACTTCTGCCACGGCGTCGCCGAAGCATGGAGTTCCACCGGCGATCGCTGGCTGGCGTGGCTCGAAATCGTCTGCACCCTGCTGTTGATCGGCTCGCTGGGCGCGAGCGTGCGCAAACCCCGGGCAGGTTGAGCATCCGCACGACATGTTGCGCAGCGTCTCGACCCGTCCGGTCGATGGGTGCACGCTAGGAAACCTCGTCCAAACCGAGACCGTCCATGGGATTCCTGCAGGAGGCGCCGCAACTGGCGCACCCACTCCACACCGATCGCGTACTCGGCGCGTGGCTGGCGAACGTCCTTCCGGGCGACCATGTCGCCGCCGCCATGCCGGATCTCGTCGCCCTGGGCGATTACGCGGTCGCCTCCTGGGAGCGGCGCCTGCGTACGCCGCGCATGGAGCCGGTGCTGACCTCGTGGGATGCCTGGGGCGACCGGGTCGACCGCATCGCGCTGACCCCCGCCTGGGAAGACGGTCCGCACGTCACCACCCGGCACGCCGTCCTGGCGGCCGGTCACGACGCCTCGCCGTTTGCCCGCACGGCCCAGTTCGCCCGGGTTTACCTCTATCACCTCGCCAGCGAGTTCTATTGCTGCCCGCTGGCCATGACCGACGGCGCGGCCACGGCGATCCGGGCATCCGGCAACGCCGCGCTCATGGCACGGGCGCTGCCCCGTTTCCTGAGCCGTGACGCCGCCACCTTCTGGCTGTCGGGCCAATGGATGACCGAAACGCCCGGCGGCTCCGACGTGGGGCGCACGGAAACCGTCGCCCGTCGCGGCGACGACGGTGCGTGGCGCCTTTATGGACGAAAGTGGTTCAGTTCGGCGGTGGTCGGCGAAGCGGCGCTTGCCCTGGCCCGCCCCGAGGGCGCTGGCCCGGGCACGGCCGCGCTCGCCCTGTTCTACGTGGAGACCAAGGACGCGCACGGGCGCTGGCAGGGCGTGACCATCGACCGGTTGAAAAAGAAGCTGGGCACGCACGAACTGCCCACGGCCGAGATCCACCTCGACGGCCTGCCCGCCACCCCTCTGGGCGAACTGGCCCATGGCGTGCGTCAGGTCGCGCCGATGCTCAACATCACGCGCACCTGGAACGCCGTCTGCGCCGTGGCGAGCATGGCCCGGGCCATCGCCCTGGCGCGCGACTACGCCACCCGGCGACACGCGTTCGGCGCCCGCCTTATCGATCAGCCGCTGCACCAGCGCACCCTGGCCGACCTGCAGGCGGAGTTCGAGGGGGCGTTCTCCCTCACCTTTCACGTCGCCGGCCTGCTGGGTCGCGTCGAGCAGGGCGAGGCAACGGCACACGAGGCCGCCCTGTTGCGGCTGCTCACCCCGTTGGCCAAGCTGTGGACGGCGAAGGCGTCGATACGCGTCACATCCGAGGCGCTGGAGTGCTTTGGCGGCGCGGGCTATATCGAAGACACCGGCCTGCCGCAGTTGTTGCGTGACGCGCAGGTCTACGCGATCTGGGAAGGCACGACCAATGTGCTGTCGCTCGACATGCTGCGGGCGCTCGGCACCACCGGGGTGGATCCGCTGCGGACCGAACTGGACGCCCTCTTACCGGCCAACGCAAAGGAACGCCCGGCGATCGTCGCCGCGCTCGATGCGACCGAAGCGCTGCTGGGCGAACTGTCGGCCGACCGCACGACGCTGGAGGCCGCCGCCCGGGGCATCGCGTTCACCTTGGCGCGCACGATGGCCGCGGCCCTGCTCGTGCGGGCCGCCGGTTGGGCCGAGGCCAGCGGTGATCCGCGTCCCACCGCGGCGTGCCGCCGCTTCCTTGCCCGCGGGCTGGATCGCCTGCGCCTGCCCGAGGGCGACGACGACGCGCTGCTGGGCGTCGGTTAGAATGGCGCCCCCGTTACGCCCCCTACCGGATCGCCCATGCAGAACCTCACCATCGTCACCACCGGCGGCACGATCGACAAGGTCTACTTCGACGACAAGTCGGACTACCAGATCGGCGCGCCGCAGATCGGCGAGATCCTCGAGCAGCTTGGGGTAGCGTTCCGTTTCGACGTCATCCCCATCCTGCGCAAGGACAGCCTCCACGTCACCGACGACGACCGCGCGCTGATCCGCAGCACCATCGAGGCGCAGCCGCATCGTCATGTGCTGGTGACGCACGGCACCGACACCATGGTGGACACCGCCCGCGTGCTCGACGGCATCGCCGGCAAGGTGATCGTACTCACCGGCGCGCTCAACCCGGCTCGGTTCCACGGATCGGACGCCGTGTTCAACATCGGCTGCGCCGTCGGCGCGGTGCAGACCCTCGCCGACGGCGTGTACATCGCCATGAATGGCCGCGTGTGGCATCCGTCCGCCGTTCGCAAGAATCGGGACGCAAATCGCTTCGAAGCGCTCTCCTAACGCACCTCGTTGCGGCGGGTCAGTTCGTCGACCACGGCATCCACGGTGGCGCCTGCGTCCATCACGCCGGCGCCGCACCCTTTCGGACAGCGCCCCTGCACGGGTCGTGCGTTGTCCACGAGCTGACGGGTGATCTCGTCGACGTCGATGTCCGGGTCGGCCGAACGCATCAGGGCCACGAGCCCGGCAACCTGGGGCGCGGCCATCGACGTGCCAGCGGAGTAACCGAACACCTCGCGCTCGCGACCCCGCCGGCCCGCATCGATGCTGGAGAGGATATCGTCCGCGTCGACGCCCCGCCCGGAGCCACCCGGCGCGGATAACGTCAGCCCGTCCCCATGGTTGGAATAGGCGGCCTGAGCGCCGTCGCGCGCCAGTGCCCCGACGGCGATCACGCCCGGACAGTTGGCAGGGGACATCGAGGACGCCTTGATGCCCAGGTTGCCGGCCGCGGCGACCACCGCCGTGCCGCGAGCCCGTGCGCCGGCGATCGCGTCGGCCATGGCGGCGCTGCATATCGAGAGCCCGCCAAGGCTGAGGTTGATCACGTCCGCGCGGCGATCCGGCGGCGGGACGCCTGCCACCGCGCCACCGGAGGCCCAGACGATCGCGTCGATGACGTCGGAGTCCCACGCCCCGCACCGGCCGATCACGCGCACCGGGAGCAGCATGGCTTCCGGCGCCACCCCGACGATGCCCTTGCCGTTGCCGGCGCCCGCCACGGCAAGCCCCGCGACGTGCGTACCGTGCCACGACGAGGGCCGCGCTGGCCTTGCCCCGCATTCGCCAGGGTCGACCCAGTCGCCTTCATCGGTGGGATCGCCGTCGCGCTCGTCGCCGTCACGGGCGGTGTCGGCGTCGCTGACGAAGTCGTATCCCGGCAGCACCCGGCCGTCGAACTCGCTGTGCGGAGCCAGGCCGGTATCGAGGATGGCAACCACGGCACCGGCACCTCGCGTGTAGGCCCATGCGACCTCGACGTCCGTCCCGTAGCGTGGGTCGTGCATGTTCCACTGGCGCGGCCAGAGCGGATCCGACACCGAAGCGATCTGAAGGCGCTGGTCCGGTTCGACACCGGTCACGCCGGGCAGGGCCGCCAGGACGGCTGGATCGGCGGAATCCAGCTCGACGAGCAGGTCGCCCGTGCCGAGGGTGCGCACGATACGGGCGGATGACGGCATGGTCAGGGGCACCGACGTGCCGTGAACCCCGGTAACGCCGCGGGAAAGACGAACGATGTAACGGGTGGTGGCTTCGGCGGTCGTGGCACAAAGGAACACGCCGAGGGTGATCGGCAACGTAATGAAACGACGCATGCAAGGGTCTTCGATGGCGCGGCGATGCCGCGGGTCGAAGCACGTTAGGAAGCGACGCCCGGTACCGGTAGCCGCGCCGTCCGACGATCCGCGTCGGACGGCGCTGCAAAAAATGATTGACGGAAATGACGGATGCTGTGTGGATACGGGCGTCGCCGTCGGCGCGGACGATGAGATCGTGGGGCCTTGATGCTTTGAGGCCAGAGCCTTCGGTGTCCACCCTCGAGGCGAGTTCCGCACAAGGAAGCGGCCGAAGGCCAATGAAATACATGGGCCACGTCAGCGGGCGTCGTTGTCGAACGCGGAGGACTGCCCGAGCACGAGGTTGGACACCAAGGTCTCCCTGCGACACCGCCCACGTGCAACGCGCTCTGGCGCGACCCGACCACCAAGACCACCGCGACTCGCGTGATCGAACCATCCACCTGGCGATAGGTCGATCGCCGGGATGGGCCGCACGAATCCGTGAAGAACAAAAAAAGCCCGGGCGTTTGCCGCCCGGGCTGCCATGCACACGCCGTGGAACTTACTGCGTGGCCTTCAGGCTCACGCCCGAATACGACGAGTAGCCGCGCACCTGCACGTAGTACGTGCCCGCCGTGCCGACGTTGATGGTGCAGGTCTCGTTGTTGCCGGTCTGGTAGGGACGACAGTCGTAGGCCGAGGTGGTCGGCGCGGAGCCTTTGCGCACGTAAAGGTCGGCGTCACCGGTGCCACCGCTCATCGTCACGGTGAGGGTCTTGTTGGCCGCGGCCGAGACGGTGAAGTTCTGCGTGCTGCCGCTGGCGCCCGAAAGCCCCGTCTGGTTGAGCAGCACCGTGCCGCCGCTGCCGCCCGAGCAGCTCACGCCCACGCCGCTGAACGCCGAGACGACGTCGGCCGCGCTGTAGCCGAGATCGGTCGCCGCCGTCGCGACGCCGCAGGCACCGCTGTTGAACGTGGAGTTGGCCTGCCAGTAGAGCGCGTTGGCACGGGCGAACGCCTGGAACGCCTTCTGGGTGTTCCAGCCGCTCTTGGTGGCGAGCAGGTAGAACGCCTTGTTGTACACACCCGACGAGTAATGCACGTCGAGGCTGCTCGTGTAGTTGGCGGCGTTGTCGATCGAGCGGCCGTCCTGGGTCGGATTGGCCATGTAACGCAGCGCGCCATTGCCCTTGAAGATCTCCGAACCGACGAGGAAATCGTTCTGTCCGGCGCGGTCGTAGTACTCCGCCGCTTCGCCGGCCATGTCCGAGAACGCCTCGTTCATACCGCCGGACTGGCCGCTGTAGGTCAGGTTCGAGTGCTGCTCGGTATAGCCGTGGCTGATTTCGTGCGACGTCACGTCGAGCGCCACGAGCGGATAGAACGTGCTCGCGCCGTCGCCGAACGTCATCGAGGTGCCGTCCCAGAACGCGTTTTCGTAGCTGCTGCCGTAGTGAACCTTCATGATCAGCACCTGGTTCAGCGGCGGCGCGCCCATGTACGACTGGTACATGTCGTGCACCACGCCACCGAAGTGGTGGGCGTCGTTGATCGGGCCGTAGGCACCGTTGACGGCGTCGCCACTGGAGGTGCCGACCGGATCGGAACTGTTCGGGCACGAGAACGACCACAGCGTGCCGCTGCCCGAGGTCGCCTTATTCATGTTGTAGGTGCGCACGTTGGTGTTCTGCATCGTGCAGGTGCTGCCCGACTTGGTCACGTTGAGGTACGGACGCGTCGCCGAACTGCCGTTCCAATTGTACTGGCCGGTCTTCTGGTTGCCGCCGGGACCCTGGGCGTTCGCGTAGGCGAGGCCATCCCACTGGTCGACGATCTCACCCGTGTTGGCGTCGATGATCGCGGTCGGACGACTCGGGTGATCGCCGCCGGAGAAGAACGACGTCAGGTAGACGAGCCGTGCCGGCGCGCCTTCCTGCGGGTAGACGTAAAGATCGGCCTGCGGATTCTCCGGCTTGGCCAGGCCGGCGACGAACGAGCTCGACTGCTTGGCGAGCAAGGCCACGGCCTTGGCCTGGTCCAGGCGCGGCGTGACCGAGGCGATGTCCACCTGGAGATCGGAGGAGACCACGCCGTTCGCGACGAGGGCATTGCCCTGGGCATCCTGTTCGACGGCGATGGTGTGGCCGAACACCGGTACGCCCTTGTAGGTCTGCTGCAGGCGCACCGTGGTGGTGCCGTGCGCCGTGGGCGCGGAGACCTTGGCCACGAAGCCGTTGTCGGCC
>CAJYHU010000090.1 GCA_913774655.1 uncultured Luteibacter sp.
GCGATATCGCGATCGCGCAGGTTGATCTCGGCCGGGCTGCCCGCACCCTCGACCACCACCACGTCGTAGGCGTGGACCAGTCGCGCATGCGACGCGAGCACCGCATCCATCGCGACCCGCTTGTATGCGTGGTAACCCACGGCATCCATGTTGCCCACCGGATGGCCATGCACGATCACCTGCGCCCCGGTATCGCTGTTGGGCTTGAGCAGCACGGGATTGAAATCGGTATGCGGCGCGACGCCGGCCGCCTGCGCCTGCACCGCCTGTGCGCGGCCGATCTCGCCGCCGTCGACGGTCACGGCGGAATTGAGCGCCATGTTCTGCGGCTTGAACGGCGCCACCGTGATACCGCGGCGGCGCACCCACCGACACAGGGCGGCGACGAGCGTGCTCTTGCCCGCATCGGAGGTACAGCCCTGCACCATCACCACGCGCGCGGTCATGCGAGCACCTCGCGCAGGGCGACCGCCAGGCGGGCCGAATCAGCGCGGTCCGGAGGCAAGCCGAAGCGCAGGGCCGGCGGGTCGTCGAACAGGCGCACGAGAATGCCACGCCGCGCGAGCGCCTCGTGCAGGCGCGCCGCGTCGGCGTGCCTGACGTACTGGAACAGATCGGTGCCACCGGTGGGCGGCCATCCCGCCTCGGCGAGCAGCGAGGCCAGCGCAGCCGCCTCGGCGCGGAGCCGGGGACGCATGCGGGCCTGCCAGTCCCGATCGCGCAGGGCATGGGCGACCACCGCGCGGCTGGGGCCGGCGAGCGCCCACGGCCCCAGCCGCTCGGCCAGGGACGTCAGCAGCGCGGGCCACGCGGCGACGAACCCCACCCGCGCGCCGGCCAGACCGAAGAACTTGCCCACCGAACGCAGCACGATCAGGCCCTCCCGGGCCGGCACGCGAAGAAATGACCTCTCCTGCGTATCGGCGAACGCCTCGTCGACCACCAGCCAGCGGTCGGGGCCGGCAAGGCGCTCGACGAGGGCGAGCGGTGCCCGTTCGCCGGTGGGGTTGTTGGGCGAGATCAGCACCACCGCGTCGAACGCGTCGACCTGGTCCAGCAACGCCGCCATCGGCAGCGTGGTGACCTCGTGCCCCGCAGCGCGCCAGGCGTGCGCATGCTCGGCGTAACCCGGGGCGACGATGCCGACGCGGCAGGGCCACCGCAGCCAGGGCAGGGCCTGGATCGCGGCCTGCGAGCCCGCCACGGCGATCAGCGAGGTCACGCCGTAATACGCGCGCGCCGCATCGAGCAGGCCGTCATCGTCCTCGGGCAGCCGGTGCCAGGCGTCGGCGGCGATCGGCGGTATCGGCCACGCGTGTGGACTGATGCCCGTGGACAGATCGAGCCAGTGCTCGCGGGGGATGCCATACCGCGCTACCGCGCGCGTGAGTTGTCCGCCGTGCTCAAGCATGCGTCGCTACGCCCCAGAGCAGCATCACGCCGAGCCAGAACGCGACGCCACGATCGACCAGACGCAATGCCCCGCGAACAGACCCGGCATCCGCCGGTGGGCCGTCGCCCAGGGCGGGCCGGGCTTCCCAGCGTCCGTGGTAAGGCGCGGGGCCGCCCAGGGCCACGCCGAGCGCACCGGCCCCGGCCGCCATCACCGGTCCCGCGTTGGGGCTTTTCCACCGGCGCGCCTGCGTGTGCCAGCAACGCATGGCGCCAGCGAAGCGTCCGGCGAACGCATACGACAGCGCGGTGAGTCGGGCGGGAAGAAATCCAAGTACGTCATCGGCCCGGGCCGCGGCCCAGCCGAAGCGCAGGTAGCGCGGCGTTCGGTAGCCCCACATCGCATCGAGCGTGTTGGCCAGTCGAAAGAGCATGGCGCCCGGGGCGCCGAACAGGGCGAACCAGAACAAGGCACCAAACACGGCATCGTGGCCATTCTCCAGCACCGATTCGGTGGCGGCGCCGGCGACCTGCGTCGCGTCGAGCGCATCGGTGTCACGACTGACCATGCGTCCCACCGCCTCACGTGCCGCGGACAGGTCGCCCGCGTCGAGCGCCGTGGCGATCGGCCTCGCATGGTCGGCGAGGCTGCGACGGCCCAGGGCGACATAGAGGACGACGACATCCAGCCCCCATGCCCACGCCAGGGGCACGGACTGACGCACCCCGAACGTCGCCGCCGACGGGATAAGCACCAGCATGCCCCAGGCCGCCACGCCGGCGTACGTCGCGCCGCCGTACGACGCCGCTGGGTTGAGCCGCCGCTCCATCCATGAGGCCAGGCGCCCGAAGCCGACCAGCGGATGGTAACGACGCGCTTCGCCGAGCCAGGCATCGAGCCACACCGCCGCCACCATCGCCAGCTCGACGCTCATGGCAGGAACAGGCGCGCCGCCGCGTCGGGATTCGACGGGAAATAGAAATGCACGAAGCTCGCGGTCAGCCGGCGGTGGCGATAGACGGCTTCGGCCGTCGGTCCACCGTTCGGGTTGCTTGCGTGGGCGAGCGGCGGCGCATCGACCGTGGCCTGGGCGTAATGGAACGAATGCCCGCGCAGCGTGCCTTCGGGCAAGTCGACCGCCTGCAAACCCAAGGCGGCGAGCCGTGGCTGCAACGTCGCATCGCCCGGCAACAGGCCCGCCATCGCGGCGCCGTGGCCGTCACGATCGGTCAGGCGATCCAGCGCGTAGAGCAAGCCACCGCATTCGGCGAGCAAGGGGTGTCCCGCCGCGACGTGCGCGTGCAATGCCGCGCGCAGGTCGATGCGCGCCGCGAGCGCGTCCAGATGGAGCTCCGGATACCCACCGGGGAGCCACACGGCATCGCATGCCGGCAAGGCATCGCCCGCCAGGGGCGAGAAAAAGAGAAGTTCCGCGCCGGCATCGCGGAGCACGTCGAGGTTGGCGGGATAGAGGAACGCGAAGGCGCCATCGCGCGCGATGGCGATGCGTCGTCCGTCGAGCCGCGCCCCCACCCTCAGACACGGCGGTGCGGAAAACGCGACCGGTGCCGGCAGCGGCAGGTAGCCTTCGGCGAGCAGCGCGTCGGAAAGTGCTTCCAGGCGGGCGTCGAGATCGGCCAGTTCCGCCGCCGCGACGAGACCGAGGTGACGCTCGGGGAGCCGCATCCGCTCGTCGCGGGGCACGTGGCCATACCACGCGACGCCCTCGCGAAGGCTCTCGCGCAGCAGGCTCGCGTGGTAGGCACTGCCCACGCGATTGGCGATGACGCCCGCGAGCGTGAGGTCGTTCC
>CAJYHU010000091.1 GCA_913774655.1 uncultured Luteibacter sp.
CCTTACGAGCGAAGCGTGGGCAAGCGACGCACGCCCGTGGCCGCCGAGATCGGCCTGTCGACCGACGCCCAGCGCACCCATCGGATCCTCAACGGGCGCGTGCACCCGTTCGCCGTGGAAGGCGACGTGCCGCGCGGCCTGAGGGCCCTGCGCGACGTGCGCGCCGCGCTGCGCCCCCCGGTGCGCGACGAATGCGCGCTGCTTGAGGCCCGTCTTTGCGCCGCGCTTCAGAACGGTCCCTCCGGCGCCGCCGCCATGCCGCAAGGGCTCGTCGTCAGTGCTCTCCGGCTAGGCCTCAACCTCGGCGACGTGATCCGCGCGGTGAGCCAGAAAATCAACGACCGTCCCACGGTGCGTAGCGGGCATGTCGACCTGGTCGGTTTCTTCGAACAAGCGCCGAATCGCGACAGCCGGATCACGCTCGGCGACGACCGCGACGCGCTCGGCCTGCGCAAGGTGCAGGTCGACTGGCGCCTGACGGACCTCGACCGCCACAGCTGGCAGACGCTCACCACGATCACCGGCGACCGCCTCGCCGCGACCTGCGATGGTCGGTTCGAGCGCGCGGCATGGCTTTCCGACGGCGACGTGACGGCTGGCATCCACGGCACGGCGCACCATATGGGGACGACGCGCATGGCAACGTCTCCCACGCAGGGCGTGGTCGACGTGCACGGCAAGGTGCACGGCGTGGATAACCTGCACGTGGCCGGCAGTTCAGTGTTTCCCACGGGCGGCTGGGCATTTCCGACGTTTACCCTGGTAGCGCTCAGCCTGCGTCTGGCCGAGCACTTGCGCATGCTGCTGGGCGTCTGCGAAGGCGGCGTGGTCTGAACTGTCGGCGACGCCTGGCACACCGGGTTTACACCCGAATGGCCTAGCCTCACGGCACCCCCAACGACACATCGACGCCGCGAGCGGATGCCCCTAACGTCGTCGCGTCACGCTAGGGGATACCACGATGATTCGCGTCTTCAGGCAACCGATCCTGCGGTGGATCACCCTGCTCGCCACGTGCGAGTTCATGCTGCTGGCCGTGTCGCTGCAACTGGCGACACTCATACGCTTCGCCCCCTCGCCCGAAGACCAGACCGCCTCGCACGGCATGCTCGCCGCGCGCGCCGTGATGTTCGCCGTCGCGATCTTCCTCGGCATGGCCGCGCTCGGCGAATACCGCGCCACGCTGCGCATGAGCTGGCGCGGGCAGCTGGCCCGCCATGCGATCGCATTCGCGCTCGGTGGTCTCGCGCTCGTGGTCGGTTACTACGTCCTGCCGATGGCGTACGTGGGGCGCGGCGTGCTGGGCATGGCGCTGCTCATGGGATTCGCCGCCACTGCCGCATTCCGCGGCCTGTTCATGCGCCTGGTCGAGCTGGATGCGCTCAAGCGTCGCGTGGTGGTGCTCGGCGCCGGGCAACGCGCCGCGCAGATCCATACCCGCATGCGTCGCCGCTCCGACCGCCGGGGTTTTTGCCTGGTCGGTTACGTGCCGGGACACAACGAAACACCGAGCGTACCCGACGACGTGCTCATGCCACGCGGCATGACGCTCGCCGACATGGCCCGGCGCGAGCGGCTCGATGAGATCGTGGTCGGCGTGGACGACCGCCGCGGCGGCCTGCCCATGGACGACCTGTTGGCATGCCGTCAGCTCGGCGTGCAGATCACCGATCTGACGACCTTTGTCGAACGTGAAGCGGGACGCGTGCAGTTGACCCTGCTCGATCCGTCGTGGCTGGTGTTTTCCGGGGGTTTCAACGCGTCTCCGCTCGCGCTGTTCGTCAAGCGCGCCTTCGACATCGCCGCGTCGGTGGCCATCGCCCTGCTCTGCTGGCCGATCATGCTGGGCGTCGCGCTGGCGATCCGCCTGGAGTCGGGGGCCGGACAACCCATCCTTTACCGGCAGGAGCGCGTGGGCGAAAACGGACGCACGTTCTGGCTGTACAAGTTTCGCAGTATGCGCACCGACGCGGAGCGCGACGGTATCGCGCGCTGGGCATCGCGCAGCGACGACCGCGTCACCCGGGTGGGGCGCCTGTGCCGCACGTTGCGCTTTGACGAGCTGCCGCAGCTGTGGAACGTGCTGCGTGGCGACATGAGCATCGTGGGGCCGCGTCCCGAGCGGCCGCAGTTCGTGTCCGACCTGGAAACCAAAATCCGCTTCTATGGCCTTCGCCACAGCATCAAGCCGGGGCTGGCGGGATGGGCGCAGTTGAGCTACCCGTATGGCGCTTCCGAGGAGGATGCCGCCGAAAAACTCAAGTACGACCTGTTCTACGTGAAGAACCACAACCTCTTCCTCGACCTGGTGATCCTGATCGAGACGGTGGAAGTGGTGCTGTTCGGCCGTGGTGCGCGCTGATTCAGCGCGGCGCGTGTTCGCTGGCGACGTGCAGCGGTTGCCAGGGCGAGCTGTACCAGTCCTCGACGCGGTCGCCGTCGAAGCGGACCCACGACGTGCCGTATTCCCAGTGCTGGCCGCCCCGCTTCGTGGGCTCACCCTCGATCGCCCACACCTGGTCGGAGGTCATGCCGCGTCGCAGGTCAGGCACGACCTCCCGCGCGGCACCCGCGCCGGATCCCCGTGCATCCGCCGGCGCCGAGGACTCAGTCACGTCCACGGGCAGCGTCGTCATGAGAACCGTGCCCGCCGCCGCGCATCCGGTGGCGAGGGCCGTCAGCCACCCGCGCCATCGGATACGCGGCACGCGTACGCTATCGACGCGGGGCCGCGTTCGGCGTGCGTCGGGGATGGATGGCGGCACGACACGACCTGCCCCGGGCAAACGCCCGTGGCGTCGCTGGAAGGCGATCGCGGCGTCGTATTGCGCCGTGACCCGTTGCAGGCGCGACGTGGCCAGTCGCTGCGCATTGGGACTGCGGCGTCGATCCGGATGCCACTGGCTGACGAAGCGGCGATAGGCCAATCGGAAATCATCGAGCGAACACTGCGGGTCGACCCGCAACGTGCCGTACAACGCGATGAAGTCGGTTTCGTCGGTCACGCGAATGCCCCTGGCCTGTCCGCACGTATCGCTGCAGCGTGAAGCACGCCTTCACCATTGGCAATTAGACCGTTTGGAGAATC
>CAJYHU010000092.1 GCA_913774655.1 uncultured Luteibacter sp.
ACGTGTGCTCTTCCGATCTCGTAACCGCGACGAAGGCCCTTTTCGCCGGTCTCCTGTTCGAACGTGCGGAAATAGCCGCCCAGGGCGGGACGGCCGAATTCGTTGTTGAACGCGGCGGCGCCGAGCGGGCCGTCACGCATGATCTCGAACGCGGTAGCCATGCGCGGCGGCAGCGGACGTTCTTTTTCCCACGGGCGCGGCAGGCCCGGGATGCGCAGGTGCGACACGGAGAAACCCGTCAGACCGGCCTTCGGCTTGCCGCCGCGGCCCGTCGCGCCCTCGTCGCGGATCTCGCCGCCGGCACCGGTGGCGGCGCCCGGCCACGGCGCGATCGCGGTGGGATGGTTGTGCGTTTCGACCTTGATCGCGTACGGCGCGGCTTCTTTCACCGAGCGGAACACGCCGTCGTCCGGATCGACGAACAGACGGCTGCCTTCGTGACCCTCGATCACCGCGGCGTTGTCGTGGTAGGCCGACAGAGTGAAATTCGGCGACACCTTGTGCGTGTTTTTGATCATGCCGAACAGAGAGGCATCCTGCGCCTGGCCGTCGAGGGTCCACGTGGCGTTGAACACCTTGTGCCGGCAATGCTCGGAGTTGGCCTGCGCGAACATCATCAATTCGGCGTCGGTGGGCGCGCGGCCCATCTCGGCGTAACGCTCGGCGAGGTAGTCGATCTCGTCGTCGGCGAGGGCCAGGCCCAGCGTGCCGTTGGCCTGCGCCAGCGCGGCGCGGGCATCGCCATCCAGGACGACATGGCCCAGCGGGCCGGGCTCGCCGGCGAGGAACAGGCCGGCCGCTTCGTCGAGGCGTGCCAGTGGCGACTGCACCATGGGATCGCAGAAGGCGGCCATGACCGTGGCGTGGGCGGGGTGCGTGGCGGCAGGCATGCCGGTGACGCGCCAAGCCATGCCGCGCTCGACCCGGCGCACGTCGAAACTGGCGCCGTGGAGGATATCGGTGGCCTTGCTGGACCACGGCGAGATGGTGCCCAGGCGAGGCACGACCCAGAGGGTGGCCTCTTCGGGCGCGGCGTCCTTCGCCTCGAGCACGGCCAGGAGCCGGGCGCGGGCCTCGCCTTCGAGCGGCGAAGCGGCGTCCACGAAGTAAGTGAACCACGCCGCCTGCACCCGCACGCCATGGTGCAGGGCTTCCAGGTGGGCGTTCAGTCGTTCGAGGCGAAAAGGAGAAAGGGCGCTCTGCCCATCGATAGCGATCATGCTTGGGGAAAAGGCGCAGGGAGAATTCGCCTATTCTACATGATGTTGCGGGGCAGCATGTCTCGGGGCCCGGCGGCCCCTCCGCCAATACGATCGCCTTCCGTCCCTTCGATGGCAGCGTTTCTGCCGAAGGGGTGGGAAGCGATCGTGTCGGCGATTCGGGGGAGCTCAGCCGCCCTTGGCGGTGAGCACCTGCAGGAGCTGGGCCGGTGTCAGGTAACCGCCGACCACGTCGCCGTTCTCGGTGACGATGGTGGGCGTGCCATTCACACCGAGGCGCTCGCCGAGCTCGAATTCGTCCTTCACCGGGTTGGCGCAGGTCGCCGCCTTGACGCTGGCGCCGGTCATCGCCTGGTTGAAGGCGTTCTTGCGATCGGAGGCGCACCACACCGACACCGCCTTGGTGTACGAGGGCGTGTCGTTGCCCGCCGTGGTCTTGACGCCCTCGCGCGGCCAGAACACGTATTCGACGGCGATGCCCTGCTTGTTGTATTCGTCGATGTGGGCATGCAACTGACGGCAGAAACCGCAGTCGACGTCGGTGAACACCGTCACCGTGTGCTTGGGATTGGCCGGGGCGTAGATCAGCCGCTGCGCCTCGGGCACCTTGGCCAGCGCGGCCTTGCGGGTTTTCGCCCACGCGGCGGCGCTGAGGTCGGTCTTGTCCTTCAGGTCGATCAGGTTACCGTTGATCATGTAACGGCCATCGGCCGACACGTAAACCATGCGGCCCGTGGCCACCACCTGGTAGAAGCCGGGCATCGGCGCGGGCGTGACGCTTTCGACCTTGATACCGGGCGCCAGGGCTTCGACCGCCTCGCGGGCGGCCTTGCCGCCATCGTCGGCGGCGCTGGCGGTGGCGGCGAACGCGCCCAACATCAGCGCGGGGATGAACGTCTTGAACATCGGTACGACTCCATGTGTAACCGGGGGAGGAAGCGCGGGCGGGCTGGTTTGAACGCGCCGCGCGCCATCGGTTCCCCCGATTGTGGCACGGCAGGTCAACCGCGCGGGTGATGCTGGGCGTGAAGGCGCTTGAGGCCCTCCTTCGCCACCAGGGTGTAAATCTGCGTCGTGCTGAGCGCACTGTGACCGAGCAGCATCTGCAACGCGCGCAGGTCGGCCCCGTGGTTGAGCAGGTGGGTGGCGAACGAATGGCGCAGCACGTGCGGCGACACCCGCTTGGGTGCGATGCCGACGACCAGGGCATACCGTTTGACCAGCGTCCAGAACATCTGCCGCGTCATCGCGTCGCCGCGCCGGGAGAGGAACAGTGCCATGGGCTGCCCATGCCCCCGGGCGAGCGCGGGGCGCGCGTCGCGCAGGTACGCGTCGATGTGCGCCAGCGCCTCCTCGCCGACCGGCACGAGGCGGTCCTTGCCACCCTTGCCGGTGACCCGGAGCACACCCTGACGGGGGTTGAGGCCCGACAGCGGCAGGTCGACGAGCTCCGAGACGCGCAGGCCCGACGCATACATCAGCTCCAGCATGGCGCGATCGCGCAGGCCGAGCGGCGTGGTGGTGTCCGGCGCCAGGAGGAGGGCCTCGATTTCGCGCTCGGCCAGGGCTTTCGGGAGCCCGCGAGGCATCCGCGGCCGCTGCATCAGCAGCGTGGGATCCTCCCGCCCCCCGTCATCGCGTGCGAGCTGCGCGTAGAACCGGCGAAAGGCCGACTGGCGCCGCGCCATGCTGCGCACCGATACCGGCTGGCTGCCGTGGTATGCCGACAGGTCGTCGCGTCCGGCGGTATCCAGCGTGCGCCCCCGCCCGGCTAGCCAGCGCGCCAGCTGCTCTAGGTCGCGGCGATACGCCTCGAGCGTACGCTCGGCCAGGCCGTCTTCGGACCACACGCGCTCGATGAAGCGCTCGATCAGGCGGGCGTCACCAGCGACGAGCACGGCCGCGGGGGTGGGAGAAGGATCGGCGATGGACATGCACCGATGGTCGCATGTCCACGCCTCGCGGCTCAAAGCCGCGGCGGTACCATGACATACGCAACCCACGGCATGCCTTCCGCTCATCGCATAATGGCCGGACACTGGACCCTACCGTCGCCCATGAACCAGCCCCACGATGTCGCTCCCGCCTGGCGCCGCTTCGCCGCCCTCGTCTACGACCTGCTCGCGGTGGTTGCCATCGTGATGGTGGTGGGGCTCCTCGCCCAGCTCGCCACCGGCGGACACATCGCGGACGACAAGGGCCGCCTGGTGGCATGGTGGTACCAGCCCTTGCAGGGGCTGGTCATCGGCGCCTATTTCTTTTTCTCATGGACGCGCGGCGGACAGACGCTCGGCATGCGGCCCTGGCGCATCCGCGTGACCGACGCGCAAGGGCACGCGGTGGGCGGGCGACGCGGGCTGCTACGGCTCGCCGTCGGCGCCCTGCCCCTGCTGCTGTTGCTGATCTACCCGGTCACGTCGCTGAAGATTGCGCTTCTCGCACCGCTGGTCGGCTGGCTCGTGCTGCTGTTGCCGGCGTTCGTCGACCGTCGCGCGCGCGGCGTGCACGACCGGATCGCCGGCACGGAAATCCGCCGGATCGCTACTTGAACTGATCGCTGGCCGGCACCCACGAGCCGGCGGACGACGGCGCCGCCTGCAAATTGAGCTTGATCGACGGGGCACAGGCCGCCGGCAACGGTCCGCCCGCGACACGGGCGGTGGCGCAGAAGGCCGTGTTGTCCACGGCGACGGGCGCCGCGGCCACCGTGGCCGCGTTGGCGGGCGGCAGGTCCGGGGCGAGCGGCCGGGCGGGCGCCATGGTCTGGTTCTTCACCAGCCTGGTTGCGTTGGTGGCATCCGGGGTGGGCGGTGGATCGCCTCCGCAACCGAACGAGAGCAGCGCGATCGCGTTCATCTTGCCGCCGGCGTTGCCGGGACCGGCCACGCAATTCAGGCGCAGGCCGAGCGGCAGCCGTACGGTGACATGCGCGGTGGCCTTGTCGGCGGCCCGGCGCAGGGCCGTATCGACCGAGCTGTCGCCTTTCGGCGTCCAGTCCTTGTCGAAACGCGTCGCCTGGTAATCCACGCGCACGCGCGCCCCCGGATGCAACGTGACGTCACCACGGGGCTTCAGCTCGACAAACGCGCCGACCTGGCCGGTCTTGTCGCCCTGCCCCCCGGCGACGCCGTCGGCGCGATCGGCGGTGCCGTTCGCGCCCGTGAGGCGGTTGCTGTCTTCGACGCCGTGGACCGCGCCAGGCTTGCCGCTTTCCGCGGCAGCGCCTGGCGTATTCGAGCCCGAGGCTGCGACGTTGGCGACCCCTGGCGTGGACGGCACGCTTGATCCCGCGGGCGAGGGCGTGGACCGCTCGCCGCTCTTGCCTTGCTGGCCCGGCGCCTGGGCCGTGGATTCCCCCGCGGCATTCGCGCCCGGCGCTTCGCCGGGTGGCGTCGGGCTGGCATCGGCACCCGCTACCGGACGCTGGAGGTCCGACGGCGCGATGGACGGCGCCTGGACGATCGGCCGGTCGGACGAGGTGTCGGGCGCGCCCACGGTCGGCCGGACGGCCGCATCAGGCAGCGGCACGGCCGCCAGCTCGGTGTCGGCCTCGACGGCAGGTGCTCGGATCGCTTCCACCGCGACCTTGGGCGGCACCGGACGGTCGGGTGCGGCGACCTGGGGCGCGGGCGGTGCCGTGGGCTCCTGCGCGATCACCGGAAGCGGGGTGTCCTGCGGCGTAGGAGGCGCCGACGACACCGCCACCTCCGGGCGCGGCACCGGAGCGAGCGAGATCGCCGTGGTCGGCACCGGGGCCGTGCGATCGGATGTGATCCGCGGCGCGTCGGGCGTCACGGCCACCTGCGATGCAGGCGTCGGCGGCAGCGCCAGCGACGCTGGCGGCGGCATCGCGGCCGTTCCCTCCACCTGCGCCTTACGCACGGGTTCGGGCTGGAAACGGGGTGGCACCACCACCGGCCGGGGCGTATCCATCGCCAGATCAGGCGGTGCCTGCGCCGGCAAAGGCACCCGCTCGAGATCGGGCTGCTTCGGCGGCGCCTTGGGCTGCACGAGCGGGGTGTCCGCGACCGCCTCGACCGATGGCGGCGGGGTGGCGACCCGCGGCGCCGGCTTTACCTTCGGCGTCGGTGCCGCCGGCGTGGCCACGGCCGGACGCGACTTTGCCGCGCTGGCGACCGAGGTGGCGCGCGAACCGCCGGACGCCTCGCTGGCCTTCGAATGGCGGGTTTTCCATAGCGTCTGCACGACCGGCGCGCGCGACGGGGTGCCGATCGCCGGGGGCTTCGGCGGCGGCGGTTTGTCGATCAATCGCACCTGCAACGCATCGGCGACGGTATCGCGCTCCGGCGGCGGCGGAAGCGTCTCGTAGGCGGGCCCGAGCACCATGCCAAACAGGAAGATCAGGTGGATCAGGATCGTGCCGACCCAGGCCGCGATGCGCCGCGCGCTGCCGCGTGGCTCCTGCCGCAACACGCGACGATAGACAAGCGCCTGCATGGCAGCCTCGCGTGGCGAGACGGGCAGCGACGATGAGGCGATCGATCGATCGCTATCCGGGGGCAGCGTGGGCATTGGCGCTAGTGTCTACGCTTTGGGGGGGTGGGGACAATTGGAG
>CAJYHU010000093.1 GCA_913774655.1 uncultured Luteibacter sp.
CCTCCCACGGGTCGCGTTTCTGCCGGGCCAGGCGGCGCGGCACGCTGCGGATGTCGAACGCCGCGGCCGAGGCCAGCCGGCCCAGTTCGTCCCAGCGCAACGGCACGGCCACCGGCGCGCCGGAGCGGGCGCGCAGCGAGTACGAGGCCACCGCAGTCGCGCCGCGGCCGTTGCGCAGGTAGTCGATGTAGATGCGCCCTTGACGCACGCGCTTGGTCGCCGTCGCCACGAACTCCAGCGGATGCATCGCCGCCAGGCTTTCCGCCACGCCGCGGGCAAAGCGCTTCACGGTGGCCCAGTCGGCGCCGGGATTCAGGGGCACCACCACGTGCAGGCCCTTGCCGCCCGTGGTGCGCACGAAGGTTTGCAGGCCCAGTCGGCCCAGCACGTCACGCACAAGGCGCGCCGCCGCCACCACGCGCGCCCATGCCACGTCATCGCCAGGATCGAGGTCGAACACCACGCGATCCGCGACGTCGGGCGTCGCGACGTGCGATCCCCAGGGATGGAACTCGACGGCCCCGAACTGGACCAGTTCGATGAGGCCGTCCGCATCGCGGGGATAGAGGTACACCGCCTGCGCGCCCGAGTCTTCCTTGAGCTTGGCCGTGCCCACGCGTTCGAGCCCCGGCATCACGTGCTTCTGAAAAAAACCGTGTTTCGCGATGCCGTCGGGAAAACGGATGATCGACGTGGGACGGTCGGCGATGGGGGGCAGCAGCCACGGCATCACGGCGCGGTAGTAATCCACCACGTCCTGTTTGCGGATGCCGTCGTCGGGATACACGAGCCGATCCGGATGGGTGATGACCGGATCGCCGCCCTTCGGGGCCGCCTTGCGCACGCCGCGCGTCGACCCGCGATCGCTATCGCGCAGGTCGTCGGGCGACTTGTCCGGGCGCAGCGTCTTGAGGCTGGGCTGGCGCAGCAGGTGCTTGTTGCCGATGCCCCGGTAGTAGACCTCGGCCACCACCGTGGGCGTCACCCACAGCGCACCGCGCAGCATGGGATCGATGTCGTCGAGCGGCACGGGCGGCGTCTTCGCCCCGCCTTTGGCCAGTGAGCGGCCCAGCGCGCGAAGCATCTCGTCGGTGAATCCGGTACCCACGCGTCCCACGTAGATCCACCCGCCGCCGGGCTTGGGCCGGGCGAGCAGCAGCGAACCGAACGCCACGCGCGCGCCCTTGGCGGGCGTGTAGCCGACCACCGCGAACTCGTCGCTTTCCAGCCGCTTGATCTTCCACCAGTCGTCGCCGCGTCCGCTGCGGTAGCCGCCCCGCGCACGCTTGGACACGATGCCTTCGAGCTTCTGCGCCATGGCCATCGCGAACACCGCGTCGCCGTCGCCGACGTTGTGCGAGCTCACGCGAAGGCGCTCGGGTGCGTGCGCAAGCAGGCGTTCGAGCAGCGCCTTGCGGTCGACGAGGGCGCAGCGGCTCAGGTCGTAGCCTTCGAGGTAGGGCAGGTCGAACAGCATATAGACCAGCGGTGCCTGCGCCTCGCCGGAGAGCGTTTTCTGCAGCGCGTTGAAGTCGCTGCGACCCTGTGCGTCGAGCGCGATGAGTTCACCGTCCAGGCGGGCACTGTCGAGGCCAAGGGTCTCCACCGCCTGCACGATGTCGGGCGCGCGATCGTTCCATGGCAGCGCGTTGCGCGACCAGAGCGTCACCTCGCCGTCGACGATGCCCGCGAGGATGCGGTAGCCGTCCCATTTGACCTCGTGCAGCCACTCGTCGCCCCGGGGCGGCGCCTCGTGGAGCCGGGCCAACTGGGGTGCGAAAAAGTCACGGGTCGGCCCCGCTTTCGTGGCGCCCTTCGTGGCGACCACGGCCTTGCGCAGTGTCGCCAGCGATACCTTGCGCGCTTTGGGCGGGGTTTTCCTTCGCGCGGTAGCGCGCTTGGCGAGGGCACGCGTGGCCGGTGTCTTCGCCGCGCGGCGCGTGCTCCGTCTCATCGTCGCGTCAAGGAGGTCATCCGCTTCCACGTCGCCTGCATACGCGTCGTCGGCCTTGATGAGAAACCAGGCGGGCTGGCGCTCCTTGCGGCCGCTTCGTACCAGGTGCCAGCGGCCCTTCAGGCGCTCGCCGTAGAGATCGAAGGTGAGGTGGCCCTTGCGAAGCTGGGCCTGCGCATCGCCGGCCGTTGCCCAGATACCCCGATCGAACGTATCGACATGCCCCTTGCCGTAGCCTTCCTCGATATCGCCCTCGAAATCGGCATAGGCCACCGGGTGGTCTTCCACTTCCACCGCGAGTCGCTTCACCGCGGGATCGTAGCTGGGACCCTTCGGCACCGCCCAACTGCGGAGCGTGTCGCCCACCTGCAGGCGAAAGTCGAAGTGGCGTCGCGAGGCATGGTGCAACTGCACCACGAAGATGGCGCGGGCGCTCTTCGGCACGGCGGCATCGGGGGCCGGTTCGCGCGTCTTGGCGAAATCCCGCTTGCGGCGGTAGGGCTCCAGGCTCATGCGCCGAGGATGTGACGGCCACGGTGAATGACCCGTGCAAGCCGCGCGGAGCCGTGTCCAGAGTTGTATGCGCGCGTGGCGCGTGATTAACCTCGCGTTTCGCCACCGCCGGTCATCCCTCGCATGCGCGATTCGCTCCTTCATCCGTCCCGCCGCCGCTTCGTCCAGGGTCTGGGTGTCGCCGGTATCGGCCTGGGCCTGGGCGTCGTGCGCCCGGCCTTCGCGACGGCATCGATGGAGCGGCCGGCCGATCAGGGCAAAGACGCGGTACTGGAGCTGCGCGAGGCCAGCGTCGATTTCACCGGACGCATGCGGCGCGCCGTGACCGCGAACGGCGGGGTGCCGGGGCCCACGCTGCGCTGGCGCGAAGGCGACGACGTGGTGCTGCGCGTGACCAACCATCTTGACGTGACCTCCTCGATCCACTGGCACGGCCTTGTCGTGCCGGCCACGCAGGACGGCGTGCCTGGCCTCAGCTTCGACGGCATTCCCGCGCGCGGCGCCTTCACCTACCGCTTTCCCGTGCGCCAGTCGGGCACGTACTGGTACCACGCGCACAGTCGCTTCCAGGAGCAGAGCGGGCTATACGGCGCCATCGTGATCGAACCCCGCGGCGGCGAACGGGAGCGCTGCGACCGCGACTACGTGCTGTTGCTCAGCGACTGGACCGACGAGGACCCGGCGCGCGTGTACGCGAAGCTCCGGTCGCGTCCGGACGTCTATAACTACGGGCAGCCGACCGTCGGCGACCTGCTGCGCGACGCACGCGACCACGGCCTCGGCGAAGCGCTCGCGATGCGGCGCATGTGGAACCGCATGCGGATGAATCCCACCGATCTTGCCGACGTGTCGGGCGCGACCTACACCTATCTCGTGAACGGAAGCACGCCCGCCGGCAACTGGACGGGCCTGTTCCGGCCGGGCGAACGCGTGCGGCTGCGGCTGGTGAACGGGTCGTCCAATACCCTCTTCGACCTGCGCATTCCCGGCCTGCGCCTGCGCGTGATCGCGGCGGACGGCCAGCCCGTCGAACCGGTGGAGGTCGACGAACTCCGCCTCTCCGCTGCCGAAACCTACGACGTGATCGTCACACCGATCGACGATCGCGCCTATACGGTGTTCGCCCAGTCGATCGACCGCTCCGGCTATGCCCGCGCCACCCTCGCGCCACGAGCCGGGATGAGCGCACCGGTGCCGGCGCTGGATGCGCGGCCACGGCTGGGCATGCGCGACATGATGGGTTCGATGAGCGGCGGCGGCGAGATGGTGATGGCCCACCACGCACGCACCGAGTACGGCCCCAGCGTGGATATGCGCGTGGACATGCCGCGCACCAATCTTGACGATCCGGGCGTGGGGCTGCGCGATCGGTCGCACCGGGTGCTCACCTATGCCGACCTGCGCACGCCGGGCGGGGCGGTCGACGCACGGGAACCGGGCCGCACGATCGAGCTGCACCTCACCGGCAACATGGAGCGTTTCGCGTGGTCGTTCGACGGCGTGCCGTATGCCGCGGCGCGGCCGATCCATTTCCGCCAGGGCGAGCGCCTGCGCCTGCGCCTGGTCAACGACACGATGATGAATCACCCGATCCACCTCCACGGTATGTGGAGCGACCTCGAATCGCCGGACGGATCGTTCCAGGTGCGCAAGCACACGGTGAACGTGCAGCCCGCGCAGCAGGTGAGCTACGCCGTCACCGCCGACAACCCGGGCCGCTGGGCGTTCCATTGCCACATGCTCTTCCACATGGAGGCGGGCATGTTCCGCGAAGTGGTGGTGTCATGAGGGCCCTGTGCGTCGTGCTGTTGGCGTGGGTGGCGTGGCCTGCGATGGCGCAGGAGATGGACCACGCGATGCACGGCATGGCGATGGGCCCGATGCAGGGAGGCCAGGCGCCTGCCGACGCCCGCGACGGCGACGTCTCCGACGGCGTCGCGCCGTCGTCCATGCACGACATGGCCATGATGGACATGGACGACACCGCGCCGGTCGGCAACCTGCTGATCGACCGGCTCGAGTCGTTCGCGGGGCAGGGCAGCCACGGCCAATCGTGGGAAGCCGACGGTTGGTACGGCAACGCCACCGACAAGCTCGGATTCCGCAGCGAAGGCGAGCGCGACGGTGGCCGGCCGCGCGACGGCGACGCGGAACTGTTCTGGCGCCATGCCATCGCGCCGTTCTGGGATGCGCAGGTGGGCGCGCGCAGCGATCTCGGCGACGGCCCGTCGCGGCAGTGGGCCGCATTCGGCGTGCAAGGCCTGGCGCCCTACTGGTTCGAGCTCGAAGCGACCGCCTATGTCGGCGACGGTGGGCGCAGCGCGGCGCGCCTGCGGGCGGACTACGAGCTGTTGTTCACGCAGCGCCTGATCCTGCAGCCCGAACTGGAGGTCAACGCCTACGGCAAGGCCGACCCGCGCCGGCGCCTGGGGCGCGGCATCGCCCGCATCGACGCGGGGTTGCGCCTGCGCTACGAGATCACCCGACGCATCGCGCCTTACGTGGGCGTGGCGTGGGAGCATTTGGGTGGCGGCACGGCCGCGATGGCGCGCGACGACGGCCGCCGCATCACGGATCGCCGCTGGGTAGCGGGCGTCCGTGTGTGGTTGTGACAGCAGGATTGTTCATTGACATATCGCGTGTTCATCGGTGAAGGTCAATCCACGACATCGTGGGGATAGCACCTTGAACCGACGGGAGTTCGCGAAGACGCTGGCCGTGGCGAGTACGGCGCTGGGCCTGTGGCGCGCGAAACAGGCCTTCGCCCGGCCGCCGACGACGGCGAAGGGCGTCGTGGTCGACCCGGCACGGCTGCGCGACCTGCAGCAGGCGTTTCTCGACCTGCGTTTCGGCATGTTCATCCACTTGAACATGGCGACGTTCGAAGAGCGCGAATGGGGCGACCCGCGGCTCTCGCCAACGCTGTTCGACCCCGCGCACCTGGACACCGACCAGTGGGCGCGCGCCGCGGCCTCCGCGCACATGGGATACGCGTGCCTCACCACCAAGCATCACGACGGCTTCTGCCTGTGGCCGACGAAGACCGGTAGCGCCAACGTCATGCAGTCGGCGTATCCGCACGACGTGGTGCGCCGCTACGTGGAGTCGTTCCGCGCGGCGGGGCTGAAGGTGTGCCTGTATTTCTCCATCCTCGACCTGCGCCAGGACATCCGCGCGCGTGTCGTCACGCCGGCAAAGATCGCGCTCATCACCGCGCAGATCCGCGAACTGCTGACGAACTACGGGCCGATCACCGCGCTCATCCTCGACGGCTGGAACGCATCGTGGTCGCGCATCACGTATGACCAACTGCCGTACCGCGAGATCTACGACCTGGTGAAGTCGTTGCAGCCGGATTGCCTGCTCACCGACCACAACGCGGGTCGGTATCCCGGTCCGGCGCTCTACTACACCGACATCAAGCAGTACGAACAGCACGCGGGCCAGACGATCCCTCCCGACAGCCCGGTGCCGTCGCAATCGGGCACCACGTTGCAGCGCGACTGGTTCTGGAAGACGTCCTATCCCGATTCGGTGCTGGCGTCGGCGAAGACCATCGTCGACGACTGGCTGGTGCCGTTCAACGCCAACCATTGCAACCTCATCCTCAACGTGGCGCCGAACCGCGACGGGCGCTTCGACGACAACGCGGTCGAACGGCTCGCCGAGATCGGATCGTTGTGGAAAAACACCGGTCCCGCCCCGCGCATCGCACCGAGCGTCACCGTCACGACGCCCAACCTCGCGGTGGGGCAGCCCGCCTGGGCGAGCGCGAGCGATGAGGCGGTGGGGCCCGACCTCGCGTTCGACGACGACTTCCGCACCGGGTGGCTCGCGGACAAGGGCGCCACGTCGGCGTGGATCGAAGTGCGTTTCGCCCGAGCCGTGTCGTTCAACACCGTGTCGATCGTCGAGCCGCGCGGCACCGACGACTACGGTGCGGACAGTCGGATCACGTCCTACGCGGTCGAGGTGGAGCGCGGCGGACGCTGGGTCGCGATCGCCTCCGGCGGCACGCCGCCGCGCGCCTTCACGTTCCTCGAGATCGCACGCGTCGAGGCCGCCCGGGTGCGCCTGACCCTCACCGGGCGGCAGCCCGGCATCACCGAACTGGGTCTCTACGACGAGCCCCGCGGCTGACGGGCGTCATGCACCAACCTTGGCGTTTTCGCCACGCACCCCCATCTAGGGTCGTCAGGCAGCGACCTCGGGAGGTGCCCCATGGCGACCGGATGGGCGGGTGATACCGCCGTACAGGACCAGATCGACGCGACCGTGGACGATGCGGTCAAGCGCGCGCGTAGCCGCATGGCCAAGGGCCCCAGTCTCGAGCGGTGCGAAGAGTGCGAGCGGCCCATCCCCGAGGCCCGCCGGAAGGCCGTGCCCGGCGTGCGCCTGTGCGTGAACTGCCAGGAAGCCGCCGACCGGGAGGATGCCTCGTTCGCCGGCTACAACCGCCGTGGCAGCAAGGACAGTCAACTGCGCTGAGTACAATGGAGGCCTTTACCGCATCGGACGCCCCATGCTCGAACACCTGATCCTCGCCCGCCATGGCCAGACCGAATGGAACGTGGCCGGCCGCGCGCAGGGCCGGGCGGACAGCCCGCTCACCGAGGCGGGCCTGGCCCAGGCCCGTTCCCTGGGCCGCACGCTGGC
>CAJYHU010000094.1 GCA_913774655.1 uncultured Luteibacter sp.
GATGTCTTCAAGCAGATGAAAGACAAGCTCATCGAGGAGCGTCCGGCCTTCCTTGAGCCCTTCGCCAAGCAGTTCTTCGGCTCGGGCCTGCTCTCCCACCCGGTCAGCCAGGCGACGCTGGACGCCAGCCTGACGGTCGCGATGCAGGCGTCCAAAAAGGGCACGCTCGATTGCGTGGACGCGTTCAGCGCTACGGACTTCCGGCAGGATGTCGCGGCCCTCCGGCTGCCGACGCTCATCGTCCATGGCGACGCGGACAAGATCGTGCCGGCCGAAGCCAGCGGCCAGCGCCTCGCCAACGCCGTGGCCGGCTCGGTCTACAAGGAGTACAGCGGTGCGCCGCATGCGCTGGTGATAACGCACAAGGACGATGTCAATCGCGACCTGGTCGATTTCTTGCGTGGGCGCACCACGCCAGCCCACTGACCTGCGCCGATCCACCGACGGTGAGCCTGGCATCTCCCAGGCTCATCGTTGCCGTATACGACCGTCCTCGAGGGTCCAGCCAGGCGAAAGCGCCAATTGCCAGCCCGGCCCGCTGTAAGACTGACCCTTGCCGCTCGCCGACCCCCTCACACGAGCCGACTGACCGCCGTCTGCGACCAGCAGGCCGTCCGTGACGGTGAGCGTGCCCCACGTATCGTGGAGGACCGCGTGGGGATACACCGTGCCGATCCCCGGCATGGCCACGAGGTTTCTCGGGTCGAATTCGATCTGCATCGCTTGCAGGGGAACCCAGACCGTGGGTCCGTCCACGAGACGCTCCCGCCATACCGCTAGCTGCTTATCCCGTGCCGCCTCCCGGCGTTGCTCGTCGGCATGCACATCGGCGTAGCCGTACCGGTCGCGTACGGATGACGGGTCAGGCAGCGGCGTGTCGCCCGTTGCCCTGTAAAGCAGTTCGCCCAGGTCGTCCGACGGCCGTACCGCATGGGTCCACCCGGGAGACCAGCGGTCGAGCAGCAGGCCGTAGGCCGGTCCCGACGCATAGGCGAAGCTGCGCACATAGCCGTCCCGCCGGTCGTAGTCGTCGAGCGTCGCAAGGGTGGACGCCACGCCATCGGCGCTGCCTAGCCGCTTGCCCGTGTACTCGGCCACGCCTTCATTGATCTCGAGCGCCTGCTCGCCAGCCGTCGCCCCAAGCCGACGCCGCGCCGCGCGAAACGATAGCGCGTCGCGAATGGCCACCCGCTGCGCCGCACCGTGGGAGCGAAGCGCTTCGGCCAGGGCGCGCCACTCCAGTCGCATGGTTTCGCGCCCCTCGCGGGTGTCCAGGTGGGCCGGCAGCGGGGCGGTGGGCGGCGGGAGACGTTCGGGCTGGATACGATGGAACGCCTCGTGCATCAACAGTTCCGCCCGCTTGCGCGGGTCGTCGGGCAAGGGCAGCACGACCATGGTCCAGCGGGTGCCGTTCCAGTCGATGGCGGTATTGGCCACGCCCACGTCAGCGGGCAACGTGCCCGAGACGATCGCGTCGCGGGCGGTGGGATCGCGACCGATATCCCTGTACGCGCCGAAGGTCCGGGTTTGCGGATCGACGATGAGTAGGGGCCCGCATAGCGACAGGCCCCAGAGGCGTCCGTCATCGCGTTGGCACAGCGAGCGGTACTCGGTCACGGTCGCGATGGCCTCGCGTCGCCCATCGTGGGCGTGGACCTGGCCTGCGGCGACCTGGGTGAACAGACTGGCTGCGACGATGCCGATCGTCGCTCGCACAAGGCGGGAGCATGATGGGAACATAGCGGTTCGACCCTGCGTGGATGGCGTGGCAGGAGTCTGACAAGCCGTGGTATGCGTCGAATGTCGCGCGTGTATCCGGCGATGCATCGATGACACGATCGCGATACATTCGGTGGTTAGGGTGAGCTATGACGAACCGAAGGAACCTCATCCTCGTGGTGGAAGACGACGACAGCGTCCGTGACGCCATCGTCGGTTACCTGATCCGCCACGATCTCGAGGCGATGGGTGCGCGTGATGCCGTGGCGTTCGATGCCCTTGCCTCAGGTCATCGCGCCGACCTGGTCATCCTCGACGTCATGCTGCCCGGTGAGGACGGGCTTTCCCTCTGCAGGCGGCTGCGTGGTTCGGGTGTCCCCGTGCTCATGCTCAGTGCGCTGGCGGATACGACCGACCGGATCGTCGGGCTGGAACTGGGCGCAGCCGATTACCTGGCCAAGCCGTTCGATCCACGGGAACTGCTCGCCCGGGTACGGGCCATCCTTCGGCGCGATACCTCGGTATCGACCGGTAAAGACCACGTCTTTCGTTTCGACGGATGGGTCTTCGAGCCGATAGCGGCCCGTTTGCTGGCACCGGATGGATCGAACGTGGCGATGACCGCGGGAGACCTGCGCATGCTCTGGGCGTTCGTGCGCCACGCCGGCCAGGTGCTGAGCCGGGAAAGGCTGCTCGACCTTACGCGCGACGCGTCCGAAGGGCCTTTCGATCGCGCGATCGACCTGGCGGTCAGCCGCTTGCGCCGACGACTGGCGGACGCTGGCGGTACGCCGCTCATCGACACCGTCCGTGGCCTGGGCTATCGCTTTCGTCCACGGGTCAGCGCCTCGTGAGATGGTCCGCACCGATCATGGCGCAGGTGGCGATGCTGGCGTTGGCGACATTGGTTCTGTCGTTCGTCGTTTGCCTGGCCATCGCGTGGACCGTACCCACGCCGCCGCCGGTACGGATGACGTTGGGGGAGGTCTTGCGCGTCGTACGTGGCGGTACGGACGACGCGCTGACACGTGCGATACGTGCGTCACCGCCGGCGGGACGACGGGTGGAAGCCATCGAGGCCGCCCTGGCCCGCGCCCTGTCGGTCGATCCCGCGACCGTCCGCGCGCGGTGGCGGGACAGTGAAGGGGCGGGCAAGGCCAGCGACGTCGGCCAGAGCGTGGTGCTCGTGGGCGACCGTGCGCTGCTGGTCGACAGCGGCGCCAGCGGATTCCAGATGCGATACGGGCCAGACGTGCGCATCGGACTGGAC
>CAJYHU010000095.1 GCA_913774655.1 uncultured Luteibacter sp.
GCTGATCGCACGCTCGCTGAAGATGGCGCCCTCGGCGATCGATACCGCCACGGGGCTGGATCGCTACGGCCTGGATTCCATCCTGGTGCAGGAACTGACGGCCACCTTGCGAACCGCGCTGGCGGACGTCGGCATCGGCGACGTCGTGAGCGCGACGCTGTTCTTCGAGTACCCGACCATCGACGCGCTGGCGGATCACCTCATCGAGAAGGCGCCGTCCGCCATCGCCCGCTGGCTCGGTGTCGACGCGGGCGCGGCGGTGCCGCGCCCGCCGCACCCGCTGCTCCATCGCGAGCGTTCTCCCGGCGTGTTCGAAAGCGCCCTTCGGGGCGATGCGTTCGTTCTCGCCGATCATCGCGTGCAGGGGCGCCGGGTGCTGCCCGGCGTGGCCCAGCTGGAGATGGCGTTGGCGGCCGCCCCCGATGGCCAGGCGGTATCGCTGGCCCAGGTCGCCTGGCTGCGGCCCGTCGTGGCCGGCGACGACGGGGTGACCCTGCGACTGGTCGTGGGCGAGGGCGCTTACACGCTGCATGGCGTGGATGACGTCGTCCACAGCCAGGGGCGGATGATCCCGGCGGCGGTTCGTCCTGTCGTGGCGCGGCACGACATCGCCGGGCTGCGTGCGCGATGCGCCGTGGCGCACGCCAGTCATGAACGCTGTTACGACCTGTTCGCGCGCAAGGGCCTGCACTACGGCCCGACGTTCCGCGGGCTCGACGAGCTCTTCATCGGCACGGGGCAGGTGCTGGCGAGGATCGTGTTGCCCGCCACCGCGCCGCTGGACGGCTACACGCTGCCGCCCAGCCTCCTCGACGCCGCGCTACAGGCCTCGCTGGGGCTCTACCTGGGCGTCGCGGACGACGACGTGCCGTTGGCCCTCCCGTTCGCGGTCGACGCCGTGGACGTGTTCGCACCCTGCCAGCCGCGCATGTGGGCCGTGGTGCGCGACAGCGACGGCCGCCCGGCCGACGGCGGCGTCCGCACCGTCGACATCGACCTCTGCGACGACGGCGGGCAGGTCTGCGTGTGCCTGCGACAACTCAGCCTCCGCCGATTCGATCCTCCTCCGACACGTGACACGCCGACCGACAGGGACCACGACGACATGAACGATTCCACGGGCATCCATGCCGAGGGCCACGAACGCGCCACGCCGTCGTCGTTCGCGACGAACGCGTTGCGCGACAAGGGCATCCTCCACGTGAGGAAGCTGATGAGCCGCACGCTGTCGCTGCCGCTGGAGGCGATCGAGCCCGGCATCGGCTTCGACGAATACGGCATCGACTCGATCGCCGCGATGGACCTGACCCAGGCCTTGCGCGGCGTGTTCGGCAGCGAGCGCATCGGCACCACGCTGTTCTTCGAGCACAGCGACATCGAGGGCCTCGTCGACCACCTCGCCCAGATCGACGCCGAGGCGCTCGCGCGCTGGGCCGGCGCCGTTGCCGAGACGCCGACCGCGGTCCCGGTCGACACGCCGCCGCCGGTGCGTGTGGGCGCACCGGTCGAGCCCGCCGTGCAGCGGGTGGCGTCGACCGTCGCCAGCGCGCCGGCCGCACCGGTGACGTTTGAGGTCGCCGTCGTCGGCGTGTCGGGCCGTTATCCGGGCGCGAACGACGTGCGGGGCTTCTGGGACAACCTCGCCGCGGGACGCGCCAGCGTGCGCGAGGTACCCGCCGACCGCTGGGACCACGCGTCGTTCTTCGATGCGCGCAAGGGCGAGCCCGGCAAGACCTACACCCGCTGGGCGGGCCTGCTCGACGACGTGCAGGGCTTCGACCGGCTGTTCTTCCACATCGCGCCCCGCGAGGCGCAGCTGATGAGCCCCCAGGAGCGGCTCTTCATGCAGGAGGTCTACGCCGGCATCGAGGATGCGGGCTACACGCCCGGCAACCTCTGCGCGAGCCGCAAGGTCGGCGTGTTCGTCGGCGTCACCAACGAACACTACGCCACCGGCACGCGGTTCTGGTCGATCGCGAACCGCATCTCGCACTTCTGCCATTTCCAGGGGCCCAGCATGGCGGTGGACACCGCCTGCTCGTCGTCGCTGACCGCCATCCACCTCGCCGTGGAGAGCCTTCGCGGCGGTGACAGCGAAGTCGCCATCGCCGGCGGCGTGAACCTCATCGTGGCACCGACGCAGCTCATCGATCTTGCGTCGATGGGCATGCTCTCCGAAGGCGATCGCTGCCGTTCGTTCGGCGCGGGCGGCGATGGCTTCGTCGATGCCGAAGCCGTGGGCGCGCTGGTGCTCAAGCCGCTGCACCGGGCCGTCGCCGATGGCGATCACATCTACGGCGTGATCAAGGGCAGCGCCATCAACGCGGGCGGCAAGACCAACGCCTACCTGGTGCCCAACCCCCACATGCAGGCGCAACTCGTCGGCGACGCACTGCGCCGCGCGGGCATCGACGCCCGCACGGTGAGCTACGTGGAGGCCCAGGGCACCGGCAGCCTGCTCGGCGATCCGATCGAAGTGGCCGGCCTGTCACGGGCGTTCCGCCAGTCGACAAAGGACCGGCAGTTCTGCGCCCTGGGGTCGGCCAAGTCCAACGTGGGCCATAGCGAGAGCGCGAGCGGCTTCGTCGCGGTCAGCAAGGTGCTCATGCAGATGAAGCACGGGATGCTCGCGCCGAGCCTGCACGCGGAGACGCCGCATCCGGAGATCCGCTTCGCCGATACGCCGTTCTTCGTGCAGACCACGCTGTCGCCCTGGCGGCGGCCGGTGCTGGAGGTCGACGGGCAGCGCCAGGAGTACCCGCGTCGCGCGGGCATTTCGTCGTTCGGCGCCGGCGGCGCCAACGCGCACCTGGTGATCGAGGAATACGTGGCGCCCGAACGGGAGGCGCGGGAGGGCGCGGCGCTCATCGTGCTCTCCGCCCGCGACGAGGACCGCCTGCGCGAGCGGGCCCGCCAACTCGCCGGGTACCTCGCCGCGGAAACGCAGGCCGATGGCGTCGTGACACCGCTGCACGACCTGGCGTACACGTTGCAGGTCGGTCGCGAACCGATGGAAGAACGCCTCGCGCTGCGCGTCGAGTCCGCCGACGAACTTCGCGTGGCACTGGACGCCTTCGCGCAGGGCCACACCGACATCGACGGGCTCTATCGCGGCCAGGCCAAACGCACGACCTACGCGATGCTCAACGACGACGAGGACATGCAGGTGGCCGTGCAGGCCTGGGTGGCGAAGGGCAAGTTCGGCAAGCTGCTCGACCTATGGGTGAAGGGCTTCGCGTTCGACTGGAACGTACTCTACGCCGGCACCGCCCGACCGCACCGCGTGAGCCTGCCCACGTACCCGTTCGCACGGGAGCGCTGCTGGACCGACGTGCGCTATCCGGACGCGGCCGCCCCACCGCCGCCCGTCGCCTCCGAGGATACCTCCGACGAGGCCATCATGATCGGCCTTTGGAAGGCCCTGCTGGGCCGCCCGTCGGTATCGCTGGACGACGACTTCTTCGACCTCGGCGGTCACTCGCTCCTGGCGACCCAACTGGCGGCACGTATCCGTGATGCCTTCGGTGTCGACGTGGCCGTGGGCGCGATGCTCGAAGCGCCCACCGTGGCCCGACTCGTCGCCCACGTGCGCGCGCTGCAGGCCGCCGTGCCCGCGCCGGTCGTGCCCACGGAAGCGGCGCCGGCCACCGGCGAGGTGTTTCCGCTCTCGTTCGCGCAACAACGGCTGTGGTTCCTCGACCAGTTGGAGGGGCAGAGCCCCACGTACAACATCCCGGCCGCCGTGCGCCTGAAGGGGCGGGTCGACGTCGCCGCGCTGCAGGCCGCGCTCGACGATGTCGTGCGGCGCCACGACGCGCTTCGCGCCCGCTTCGACAGCGTGGATGGCTCGCCGGTGCAGCGCATCGTCGACGAGGTGAGGTTGCCCCTGGTCCTGCAC
>CAJYHU010000096.1 GCA_913774655.1 uncultured Luteibacter sp.
GGCCGCCACCGGCGCGCAGCTTGCCGCGCCGATGACCGCGCAACAGGTCCTCGAACGCTATGCCCCGACCGCCGACCGCGCCCAGGCCGTCGCGGACTACCTGGCCAAGGCCGGTTTCTCGAACGTGCAGATCGAGCCGAACCGCCTGCTGGTGACCGCCGACGGCAACGTCGAGGCCGCGCAACGGGCGTTCAACACCACCTTCGTCAACGTCACGCGGAACGGGCGCAACTCGTACGCCAACGACAAGGACGTGGCGATCCCCGCCAGCCTGCAGGATGACGTGCTCTCGGTCGTGGGCCTGCAGGACGTGCACCAGATGCACACCATGAACGTCCGCGCCGATGCCGTGGCGACGCCGGCGCTCAAGACGCAGTCGGTCACCGGCCATAACCCGACGACGTTCTCGGCGATCTATGGCGGCAGCGGTGTCCCCACCGCGTCCACGGTGACCGTCGGCATCATCGCCGAGGGCAAGCTGACCCAGACCATCGCCGACCTGAAGACGTTCACCAGCAAGAACGGCCTGAGCACCGTCACCACGCAGATCGTCGGCCCGGGCAGCAGCGACACCAGCGGCATCGGCGAGTGGAACCTGGACAGCCAGGACATCATCGGCATGGCCGGCGGCAAGGTCGGCAAGATGATCTTCTACGACGCATCCTCGCTGAGCAATTCGGCCCTCACCAGCATCATCAACACCGCCGTGTCGGCCAACGCGGCGAAGGTGGTCAATGTGTCGCTGGGCGAATGCGAGACCGACACCATGCAGGACGGCTCGATGGCCGCCGACGACCAGTTGTTCCAGACCGCCGAGGCACAAGGGCAGACCTTCTCGATCTCTTCCGGGGACGACGGCGCGGACGAGTGCGGCGACGGTGGCGTCACGCCGAGCTATCCGGCCAGCTCCCCTTACGTGATCGCCGTGGGCGGTACCACGCTCAACACCAGCGGCAGCACCTACACCAGCGAAACCGCGTGGAGCGGCAGCGGTGGCAGCCCGAGCACGGTCGAGCTTCGGCCGAGCTGGCAGACGGCCGTGACCGGTAAGTATCGCGTCGTGCCCGACGTCGCCTTCGACGCCGATCCGAACTCCGGCGCGATCATCATCGTCAACGGCAGCAACGCGCAGTACGGCGGCACCAGCCTCGCGGCTCCGCTGTTCACCGCCTCGTGGGCGCGCCTGCTTGCCGGGCACAGCACGCTCGGTTTCGCCGGCCCGCACATCTACAAGCTTCCCGCGGGCGACTACCACGACGTGACCAGCGGCAACAACGGCGGCTATAGCGCCTCCAGCGGCTACGACTACGTCACCGGCCGGGGCAGCTTCAACCTCGGCACGGTGAACGGCAACATCAGCTCGTACTGAGCCAACGGGCGTCGCGTTTTTTGCGCGGCGCCCTTTCTCGCTCGATGAAGCCGGGAACATGGCCAAACGCCATCGCGACGTACCGGTGACGCTGCAGTAGCACGGGCGCGCGCCGCGCGTGCCAGGCTGCCGCAAGTTCTTGACGAGCTGCCCTGACCCATTCAGACTTTTCGTAGCCGCGCCAGGGGATCTGGCGGCACACCGAGGCACACGAGGTTCGCCCCACCGCGGACGTGTCGCGGCGTGTCCTCTTGCTCGTCATAAGGAACCCACCATGTTGAAGTTCGCCCGCCGTATCGCGGCCCTGGTCGCGTTGTCGTTCGTCGCGCTCGTCGCGCACGCCCAGGACATCAAGGAACTGCCCTGGCAACGCGGTCCCACCGAGGTTCGCCTGGGCGGCGAAGCCACGCTCAAGGTGCCCGAAGGCTACGCCTTTCTCGATCCCGCTGGCACGCGTCGCCTCGACACACTCATGCAGAACCCGTCCAGCGAGGGCGACAGCTACACCCTGGCACCGGACGACCTGGCGTGGTTCGCCTTTTTCACCTATGACGATATCGGCTACGTGAAAGACGACGACACCCTGGATGCCAACGCGTTGCTGTCGTCGGTGACCAAGGACAACGAAGCCTCCAACGAGGAACGACGCAAGAGCCATTGGTCGACCGTAAGTATCGCCGGGTGGAAGACCAAGCCGCAGTACGACACGACGTTCAAGTCGCTGACCTGGGCCTTTATCGTGCGCGACGACCAGACCCACGAGGACACGGTCAACTATAACGCCCGCCTTCTCGGCCGGACCGGCGTCATGAGCGTGGACGTCGTCGCCGACCCAGCCGGCGTCGATTCGGCCATCGCCCAGTTCAAGGACGTGGTGCGCGGCTTCGCCTTCAATCCGGGGCAGTCTTACACGGACTTCCGTGCTGGAGACCGCATCGCCGAATACGGTCTGGGCGCGCTCATCGTCGGCGGCGCCGCGGCGGTCGCGGCCAAGAAGGGGTTTTTCGCGGTGCTGCTGAGCGCACTGGCGGCGGGGTGGAAATTTCTGCTGATGGGCCTGGCCGCGGTCGGGGCGTTCTTCAAGCGACTGGTCGGTCGCGGCAAGCGCTGACGCCGATGCCCGGGCACGCATGGTGGCTGGCCCTTGGCGTGCTCGTCATGTACGCCTACGACGCCGTGCATCTGCTCTACGACAACGAAGTGGTGATGCACGAGGGAGCCAACGGACGCTGGACGTTTTCGCTCGGCGCCGACGTGCAGTTCGCGGGGCGTCACGTCTTCCTGCCGCCATGGCTTGCGCCCACGCGGGGACTGTTGCGCCTGCGCTGGACATGGGGACGCCTGCCCAGCGTACGGCAGCCGTTGCGCGGGCTGCGCGCGTGGCGCGTCGCGATCGCCGCCTGCGCCTGGCCGGTGTGCCTGGTGGCCTGTCTGTTCGCCATGACGCCGGCCGCGGTCTATGCGCCGCTGCCGGTCTTGCTGGCGTGGATCGGTTCGCTCTACCTCGCCATCGCCGTGGCGGTGCGGCGGCTTTGGCGCGTGCGCCGGGTGGCGGGCCTCACCCGCAGGGAGGCCACCGGCATCACGTCGGACGCCCTCTTCTGCCCGCCTTACGCGTTGAACCTCATTCGCAAGCAGGGCGCGCGGGCGGGGGATCGGTTCGATCTCGTCGCCGTGGCCCACGTGCTGCTGGATGCGCCTGAACGCAAGCGACTTGCGCAAGCGATCCAGGCACGCGTGCAGGGGCGGATGCAATTGGAAGAGGTCGACAGCGACCGTCACGCGCAGCTCGAGGCGTACGCCGCGTACATCGGACGCGCGCTGGCCTGAGCGATCGAGGGTCGTCAGGCGCCGCCCATGGGTGAGCAGATCTCCACCAGGCAGCCGTTGAGATCGCGCACGTACGCCACCCACTGCCCCCAGGGCTTGCTCTCCACCGCCTTCACGGCCAGCGCCCCTTCGCGCACCGCCTGCGCGAAGCCCTCCTCCGGCGATTCCGTCACCAGACAGATCTCGAATCCGGCGGCCACGTCGCGGCGGCTGTTGGGCCGGATCGCGAGGCCGTTCATGTCCGCCATCGGCTCGCCGGCGAAACCGAGCGTGGTATCGCCCGTTTCCATTTCCGCGTAGAGGCCGCTCTCGTGGACGAACCGGCGCCGCAATCCGAACGCCTTTTCGTAGAACCCGACGGTGGCCTCGACATCGGGCACGTAGAGGATCGTGTAGCCAAAGCGCATAGGTCTTCTCCCTTGGTGTGGGCGCAGCCTAAACGCCTCGCGATGGTGACGCTTGAAGAAATCGGCCAGCTCAGTCGAGGGGCATCCCAACGAGGACCAAGGGCGGCACACGGCCGGGGGTGAAGCCGCCATGCCGCCGGAATTCACGCGTCATGTGGGCCTGGTCGCTGTAACCACCCTCGATCGCCGCGTCCACCGGATCGAGCGGCGCCGAGGCCTGGGTCAGAAGGCGCAT
>CAJYHU010000097.1 GCA_913774655.1 uncultured Luteibacter sp.
GCATGATCGGCTGGCGGCACTTCGCCAGCGTGTCGCCCAACGTCGCCCATCGCGCGCTCGCCGCCCTGGAGCGCGCCGGCCGCGTCGAGTTGTTGCTTACCCAGAATGTCGACGGCCTGCACGAGAAAGCCGGCAGCCTCAACGTGGTCGACCTGCATGGACGGCTCGATCGGGTTCGCTGCATGCAATGCGGCGACATCACCTCACGCGACGCCATGCAGACCCGGCTCGAAGCGGCCAACCCCGACTGGCTCGCACTCAACGCGACGGTCGCGCCCGACGGCGACGCCGACCTCGACCACGTCGATTTCTCGACCTACCGGATACCTGAGTGCACCATCTGCGGCGGTATCCTCAAGCCCGACGTGGTCTTTTTCGGCGAAAACGTACCGAGGGCGCGCGTGGATACCGCGTGGTCCCACCTCGAACGTGCCGACGGCGTGCTCGTCGTCGGTTCGTCGCTGATGGTGTATTCCGGGTATCGCTTCGTGCTCGAAGCCTCTCGGCGCGGCCTGCCCATCGCCTCGATCAACCGCGGCGTCACGCGCGCGGATGCCCTGATCGACCTCAAGATCGACGACGGCGTGGCCCAGGCGCTCGCCCCTTACGCGGTGTAATGCGGGCGGTCAGCGCCGCGCGCGAAAAAACCGGCGCAGCATGTCGCCCGCCTCATCCGCGCGAAGCCCGCCTACGACCTCCACGCGGTGATTGTGCAACGGCGATACCAGGGTATCGAACACACTGCCGGCGGCGCCCGTCTTCGGATCGGTGGCGCCATAGACCACGCGGCCCACGCGGGCATGGATCATCGCCATGGCGCACATCGTGCACGGCTCCAGTGTGACATACAGGGTGGCGCCCGGAAAACGGTAATTGGACACCGCCTGCCCCGCCGCGCGCAGGGCCTGGATCTCCGCGTGCGCGGTGGGATCGTTGAGGCCGATGTTGCGATTCCAGCCTTCGCCGACGATGCGCCCGTCCATCACCAGCACCGCGCCCACCGGCACCTCGCCCTCGGCGTCCCGCGCATGTTCGGCCAGGGCCAGCGCGCGTGCCATGAAGGCGTGATCGACCTCGGAGAATCCGTCCATCAATGGCGCCCGCTGTATCGGAAGCACGAGCGCAGGTGGTCGTCCACGATGCCCACCGCCTGCATCCAGGCGTAGACGATGGTCGGTCCGACAAACTTAAAGCCACGTTGTTTCATGTCGCGCGAGATCGTGGCCGACAGGGGTGTCTGCGCGGGCACGTCACGGCCGTTGCCGCGCAAGGTCTTTCCCTCGGTGAACGACCAGCAGTAACGGTCGAAATCCTCGCCCGCATCGGCCATCGCCTGGTAGATGCGTGCCCCCTGGATCGTGGCTTCGATCTTGGCGCGCGACCGGACGATGCCGGGATTGTCGAGCAGGCGGAGGATGTCCTTCTCGCCGAAGCGCGCCACGCGCGCCGGGTCGAACCCATCGAACGCCTCGCGAAAGGCGTCGCGCTTGCGCAGGATCGTGATCCAGGACAGGCCGGCCTGGAAGCCCTCGAGCATCAGCTGCTCCCAGAGCATCCGCGCGTCATGCAGGGGCACGCCCCATTCGACATCGTGGTAATGCGCATAGAGCGGGTCGCTGCCCGCCCAGGCGCAACGCGCTAGTTCGCGATCCACGGGGGCGGCCCGCGAGGCGGGCGGAGCCGGTGCAGGCATGGCGGTCTCCAGGAAGGGCCGCCAGTTTACCGTCCGGCTCCGCCGAAGTCTCAGACGTAGCGACCGTCGTCCGTGCGCGTCCAGTGCGGCGACGCGCTGGCGCCGTCGTTGGTGAACAGGTCACGCAGGCCGGACGGCTGGCAACGCAGGTATTGCTTGGGCGCAAGCACCGAGGCCCCAAGCGTGGCGGCGGCATGCCACGGCCACCGCGGGTCGTAGAGGATGCCCCGGGCCAGCGCGATCATGTCCGCGTCGCCGTTGGCGACGATCGCCTCGGCGTGGTGGGGGTCGGTAATCAGGCCCACGGCCACCACCGGCATCGACACCGCGGCCTTGATCGCACGCGCGAAAGGCACCTGGTAGCCAGGCGCCACGGTGATTTTCTGCTTTTCGTGCAGCCCCGCGGACGACACGTGGATGGCGTCGCAACCTCGCGCTTCCAGCGCCCTGGCGAAGGCGATGGTCTGTTCGGTGTCCCAGCCGCCATCGACCCAGTCCTCGGCGGACACCCGCACCGTCACGGGCTTGTCGGCCGGGAACGCCGCACGAACGGCGTCGAAGACTTCCAGGGGGAAACGCATGCGGTTGTCGAGCGAACCGCCGTAGTCGTCGGTACGCTGGTTCGACAGCGGCGAGAGGAACTGGTGCAACAGGTAGCCGTGGGCAGCGTGGATCTGTACGAAGTCCAGGCCCAGGCGCGCCGAGCGCCGTGCCGCGTCGGCGAAGGCATCACGGATGCGATCCATGCCCTGGCGGTCGAGCGCCGTCGGCGGATGTTCGCCCTCGGCATAGGGCAGCGCGGACGGCGCCACCGTCTGCCACCCATGCGGCGCGTCGGGCGCGATCTGCTTGCCGCCGACCCACGGCACGTTCGTCGAGGCCTTGCGTCCGGCATGGGCGAGCTGGATGCCGATCGGCATGGTCGACCATCCCCGCACCGCGTCGAGCGTCCGCCGCATGGCCGCTTCGGTGTCGTCGTCCCACAGGCCCACGTCGGCGTGAGTGATGCGACCCTCCGGCAGCACGGCGCTGGCTTCGATGGTCAGCAACGCCGCACCCGAGAGAGCGAGCTGGCCCAGGTGGATCGTGTGCCAGTCGGTCATCCGGCCGTTTTCCGCCGAGTACTGGCACATCGGGGCGATCGCGATGCGATTGGCCAGTTCGAGATGGCGGGCCTTGAGAGGGGTAAAGAGCACCGGCTGGGGCATGGAACGGCTCCGAAAAGGGAATCCGATGACTATGGGATCATCCCCGCCCGACACAAGCCTTCGTGAACCCGATCGGGTGTCACGTTCACTAATGGCATGCCGCCGTTGCGCCAGAGTCCACCGCTGCCGTAGGCAAGCCGCGCATCGGCCGGTTAGGCTTCCGGCTTTTCCTCGGCAACGGAGCGGACCCATGACCTATCTCGCCCACCCCGATCGCTACGACGGGCGCATGCCTTACCGCCGCGTGGGTCGTAGCGGCCTCGTGCTGCCGGCTATTTCACTGGGCCTGTGGCAGAACTTCGGCGGCGTCGACCGCTTCGAGACCGGCCGCGCCATCCTCCGCCGCGCGTTCGACCGGGGCGTGACGCACTTCGACCTCGCCAACAACTACGGACCGCCGTTCGGTTCGGCCGAAGACCATTTCGGTCGCTGGATGGCGCAGGACTTCCGCCCGCATCGCGACGAACTGGTGATTTCGACCAAGGCGGGTTGGGACATGTGGCCGGGCCCCTACGGTGGGCCAACGGGTACGCGCAAGCATCTGATCGCCAGTTGTGAACAGAGCCTGCGCCGCATGGGCCTGGACTACGTCGACATCTTTTATTCGCACCGTGTCGATCCGGACACCCCGCTGGACGAGACGATGGGCGCGTTGATCCACCTGCACCGCCAGGGCAAGGCGCTCTACGTGGGCATTTCGTCGTATTCGCCCGAACTCACCCGGGAGGCGGCGCGCATTCTGGCCAGCGAAAACGTGCCGCTGTTCATCCACCAGCCCAACTACTCGATGCTCAACCGCGACATCGAACGCGGCCTGCTCGACGTACTGGGCGAGTTGGGCACCGGCTGCATCGCGTTCTCCCCGCTCGCGCAGGGCATGCTCACGTCCAAGTACCTCGACGGCGTGCCCGCCGATGCCCGTGCGGGACGCGAGGGCTCGTTGACCTCGGCCATGCTCACCGAGCAGAACCTCACCCACATCCGCGCCCTCAACGACATCGCCCACCGCCGCGGCCAGACCCTCGCCCAGATGGCCATCGCCTGGACCCTGCGCGACCCGCGCGTCACCTCCTCGCTGATCGGCGCGCGCACCGTGGAACAGCTCGACGACTCGCTGGACGCGGTCCGCCACCTGGATTTCAGTGCGGAGGAACTCGCCCAGATCGACCGCCACGCGCGCGACGGCGGCGTGGATATCTGGGAGGTATCGTCGAGCATCGGGCGCTCGTAACCGCCACGACCGCGGGCGCGGGCATCGGCCGTGCCCGCGGCCTGCTACCTCAGACGAGCCCGTCGAAGTCGGTGGCGTCGTGGCGCTCGGGCAGCGCCGGCTCGCCCGTGG
>CAJYHU010000098.1 GCA_913774655.1 uncultured Luteibacter sp.
CCGGAGAAGAACCTCCAGGACGACGGCCGCCTCGAAGACCTCGCCAAGGACAAGGACTACAAGAAATACGCGGTGGGCCTGGTCGACTTCACCCGCCTGCTGCCGCTGGTCGCAACGGGCAAGGATCCCCTGTTCGCCACCTTCCTCAAGCACCAGTCACAGAAGACCGGCGAGCCAGTGCCGCAGCTGCCGCCGTCGTGCCAGGCCGAGGCCAGCCGCATCGCCGCCCGCGTGCCAGCGATCAGCTTCGGTTACACCCGCCTCGACCTGCACCACCAGGAGCAGCGCTTCGATGTGGCCCTCGCCGACGACATCACCAAGGCGTTCTCGGGTCTGAAGGTCGAACTGCCCGGCCTGGGTGCCGAGGCCAAGGAGCCTTTCGACCTCAGCCTCGCGCTGCCGGTCGAACAGTTGCGCACCTTCTTCACCGCGCAGTCCGAGGCGGTCGCCGCCAAGCCGTTCGAGTGCCCGGCCTTCACCGGCATGAACGACAGCTTCGCCAAGCTCGGCGCCACGATGCAGCAGGCCGCGATCCCGCCGTTCGGCGACATCCGCGGCATCCGCGTCATCCTCGACTCGTTCAAGCCCGCCGCCAGCGCGGCCCAGCTGCCCTCGATCACCGGTCGCGTCGTGATCGGCACGCGTAACCCGTCGGGCCTGCTGGCCATGGCCGGTGCGTTGACCGGCGGCGAGCTGAAGGTGCCGAGCGACGGCAAGCCGGTGGCCCTGCCGCCCAATCTCAGCGCCACCCTCGGCATGCCGGCCTTTGCCGCGATGAACGGCCAGGCCGTCGCCATCGGCGTGGGCGCGGGCGAGGACAACAAGCTCGACGACGCGCTCATGGGCGCATTGGGCGATGCCGGCCGCATGGTTCGCGTGCACCTGAGCGGCGACATGTACCGCTCCTGGATCGACGTGATGGCCGAGAAGGCGCAGACCTATGCCCAGGCCCAGGCGGAAGCCGCCGGTGCCGACGGCGCGCCCGACGACCAAGCGTCCATGGCAGCCACCGCGCAGCGCTCCAAGGCCCAGTTCGACGCCATGAAGCAGCAGGCGGCGCGCGTGGTGCAGGTCGGCGGCGAAGCCCACATGGACGAGAAGGGCCTCGTGTTCACCGGCGCGGTCGAATACAAGTAATCGATTCCACCCGATGGCTTTAAGACGGGGCGCCCCGGACGGGGCGCCCCTTTCTTTTGGTTCTTCACGGACGTCCGGGGGCCTATCCCAGCGATCGACCCCATGGCCCGGTGGATGGTTCAATCCCGCGAGCCGTGGGGCTGTCGCGACCTTGTGGCGCCAGAGCGCGTTGTACCTAGGCGTTTGGCGGGGAGACCTTGGTATCCACCCTCGCGGCTCGGGCAGTCCTCCGCGTTCGACGCGGAACTCGCCTCGAGGGTGGACACCAAGGTCTCTTCCGAGCGGTGAGGTCGGGTGTTGGGAAAGCGCGGGTCGTTCTACGGCCGATCGGCGCAAGCGATGTTTGAGCGGTGAAACGCCAGCCCGACACGGGCTATCCGACGTCGCGACGAGTTGGCCGGTGCTGTTGGGCGGGGCGATGTGAAGCTCCCTAGCTCGCCACGGTGGCCGATGGGCCGTGCGTGCTCTCACAACACGCCGCCTCAGTCATGGGGAGCGTCTTCGGTGTCCACCCTCGCGGCGAGTTCCGCACAAGGAAGCGGCCGTAGGCCAAACAGGTACACGGGCCGCGTCAGCGGCCTTTCCCTGTCGAACGCGGAGGACTGTACGAGCAGCGAGGGTGGACACCGAAGGCTCTGGCCTCACTGTCTGAGCCGGCGACGAGGCCCGCATCCGTGCAGCATCCCGGCACTTCCTCGAAGAACCTCTTTTTTGGTTCTTTTTTATGCACCACGCATCTTCGGCACGGCAAACGCAAAAACCTGAACAACCAGGCATGTCACGCACAAACCGTTCACGGACGCATTGGTTCCATAGCTCCCGCGACGAGGCGGCCACGACTGACGTGGCGCCGTTCGCCCTACCCTTTTTCGTGAACCAAGGAGTTCTTCCATGAACCACGCCAACCTTCGCAAGGCCCTGTTCGCTGCCGCTCTCGTTGCCGGTCTCGGCACGGTCCCGTTCGCGCAGGCGTATGCCCAGGACTCCGCCGCCGCGATGTCGAAGGGCGACAACCAGACCGTCGCCGGCAAGGCCGACGATGCCTGGATCACCACCAAGGTGAAGTCCGAATTCGCCGCCAACAAGAGCGTCAAGGCCACCGACATCTCGGTCAGCACGACCGAAGGCGTCGTGACCCTGACCGGCACCGTCGCCACGGCCAAGGAAAAGAGCCACGCTGAAATGATCGCCAAGAAGATCAAAGGCGTGAAGAGCGTCGACGCGAGCGGCCTGACCGTCTCCGCCGCCGCGAAGTAATCCGTCCACGGCACGGATCTTGTGGGGCGCCTTCGGGCGCCCTTTTTTTGCGTCAGCGGCGCAACACGCCGCCATTGAAGCCGTTGCGGTCGTCGGTCTTCTCCACCTCGACGCCTTCCAGCCCCTGCGACAGCGTGTGCGCGTCGCCACCCTGGGCGAGCTTGATGCGCAGGCGCACTTCGTTCGTGCTGTCGGCATGGCGCAAGGCGTCTTCGTAGGAGATCTCGCCCGCGTGGAAGAGCTCGACCAGGCTCTGGTCGAACGTGCGCATGCCAAGCTGGTTCGAATCGCGCATCAATTCCTTGAGCTTGTGTACCTCGCCCTGGCGGATGTAATCCTGCGCCAGCGGCGTACCGAGCAGCACTTCCACGGCCACGCGGCGGGCCTTGCCGTCCGGCGTGGGGATGAGCTGCTGCGCGACGATGCCCTTGAGGTTCAGCGACAGGTCCATGAACAGCTGCTGGCGCCGGTCTTCCGGGAAGAAGTGCAGGATGCGGTCGAGTGCCTGGTTGGCGTTGTTCGCGTGCAGCGTGCACAGGCACAGATGGCCGGTCTCGGAAAAATTGATCGCGTGCTCCATCGTCTCGCGCGTACGCACTTCGCCGATCATGATCACGTCGGGCGCCTGGCGCAGCGTGTTCTTCAGGGCGTTTTCCCAGCTGTCCGTATCGATGCCCAACTCGCGCTGGGTGATGATGCAGCCTTCGTGGCGGTGCACGTATTCGATGGGGTCTTCGATGGTGATGATGTGGCCGGTGGAGTTCTGGTTGCGGTAACCGATCATCGCCGCCAGCGAGGTCGACTTACCGGTGCCGGTACCGCCCACGAAGATGATGATGCCGCGCTTGGTCATCGCCAGCTGCTTGACCACCGGCGGCAGGTTCAGCTCATCCACGGAGGGGATCTTCGACTCGATCCGGCGCAGCACCATGCCCACGCAGTTGCGCTGGTAGAAGCACGACACGCGGAACCGCCCGATGCCCGACGCGCTGATGGCGAACTGGCACTCGTGCGTCTTTTCGAACTCCTCGCGCTGCGAGGGCGTCATCACGTTGAGCACCATGTCTCGCGACTGTTGCGCCGACAGCGGGCTCTGGGTGATGGGCACGATGCGCCCCTGCACCTTCATCGAGGGCGCGACGCCGGCGGTGATGAACAGGTCGGAGGCCTGCTTGTGCACCATCAGCTTGAGGAAGGAGGAAAAGTCGAAGTCGCTCATAGGGAGTCCGTAAGCCGGTCCCGGCGGCGCCGGGAGGGGTGAAGCGTGAACGGTCAGGAAAAGCCGTTTGGCTTGCCGTTCGCGGCGACCATCGGCCGCGACGGGCAGGCCCCACGGACCGGCTTACCGGAACGACTCCTTGTTCTTCGCATACATCGCGCCCTCCTGGCGCGTGATCAGGCCACGCTTCACCAGGTCGAGCAGATTCTGGTCGAGCGTCTGCATGCCGTACTGCTGACCGGTCTGGATGGCCGAGTACATCTGGGCCACCTTGTCTTCGCGGATGAGGTTGCGGATGGCCGGGATGCCCACCATGATCTCGTGCGCGGCGATGCGGCCACCGCCCACCTTCTTCAGCAGCGACTGCGAGATGACCGCGCGCAGCGATTCGGACAGCATCGAACGCACCATCGGCTTTTCGCCCGCCGGAAACACGTCGATGATGCGGTCGATGGTCTTGGCGGCCGATGAGGTATGCAGAGTGCCGAACACCAGATGCCCGGTTTCCGCGGCGGTCAGCGCCAGGCGGATGGTTTCCAGGTCGCGCAACTCGCCCACGAGGATGTAATCGGGATCTTCGCGCAGCGCCGAACGCAGCGCCTCGTTGAAGCCGTGGGTGTCGCGATGCACTTCGCGCTGGTTTACCAGGCACTTCTGCGAGGTATGCACGAATTCGATCGGGTCCTCGACCGTGAGCAGGTGGCCGTATTCGTTCTTGTTGATGTGGTCCACCATCGCGGCCAGCGTGGTCGACTTGCCCGAGCCGGTGGGGCCGGTGACCAGGATCAGGCCCTGGGGCTGCTCGATCAGTTCGCGGAAGATGCGTGGGGCGCCCAGGTCTTCCAGGGTGAGGACCTCGGACGGAATGGTACGGAACACGCCGCCCGCGCCGCGATTATGGTTGAACGCGTTGACGCGGAAGCGCGCCAGGCCAGGAATCTCGAACGAGAAGTCGACCTCGAGAAACTCCTCGTAGTCGCGTCGCTGCTTGTCCGACATGATGTCGTAGATCAGCGCGTGCACCTGCTTGTGCTCCAGCGCCGGGATGTTGATGCGACGCACGTCGCCATCCACGCGGATCATCGGCGGCAGACCCGCGGAAAGGTGCAGGTCGGAGGCCTTGTTCTTCACGGAGAAGGCAAGGAGTTCGGCGATGTCCATGGGGGTCCCCTGTTCGTAAGGGCCATAGGTAAGCATGCCCGGGGGTCGGCGGCAAGGCGCAAGCCATATATGCTTCGGGGGTCTGTGAAACCCGTCGCCAACGGAGCGAAGACCCTTATGAACCGGATCGCCTTCATCGGCGGTGGCAACATGGCCACGGCGCTGATCGCCGGAATGATCCGCCACGGCGCCCAGCCGGGCGGCATCGCCGTGGCCGAGCCCCGAGCCGAAGCCCTGCAGGAACTCTCCCGGGAATACGGGGTAGCCACCTACACCGACAACCTGGATGCCGCGGAGGGCGCCGGCATCCTAGTGCTGGCGGTCAAGCCGCAGAAGCTGGCCGAGGTGTGCCTGCACCTGCGCCCGGCGGTACAGAAATACCGGCCGGTGGTGATCTCCATCGCCGCCGGCATCCGCATCGCGCAGATCGAGCGCTGGTTCGACGCCGCCCTGCCCGTCGTGCGCTGCATGCCGAACACCCCCGCCATGTTCGGCGCCGGGGCCACGGGTCTGTACGCCAACGCCCGGGTCAGCGCGCCGCAGCGGGCGCAGGCCCAGCACGTGCTCGACGCCGCCGGGCTGACCGTGTGGGTGCCCGACGAAGACCAGATCGACGTCGTCACCGCCGTCTCGGGCTCGGGACCGGCGTATTTCTTCCTGATGGTCGAAGCCCTGGAGAACGCCGCGTTCGCGCAAGGCATGTCGCGCGAGACGGCCCGCGCCCTCGCGGCGCAGACCGCCATGGGCGCCGGACGCATGCTGGTCGACAGCGGCGAGACCGCCGCGACCCTCCGCCAGCGGGTGACCTCACCCAACGGCACCACCCAGGCCGCCCTGGAGAGCTTGCAGGCCGACCACTTCCCCGCCATCGTGGCGCGCGCCGTCGACGCGGCGCGGCGCCGTGGCGTCGAACTTTCCGAACTAATGGAATCGCAATCGTGAATTACCTGACCAACGCCCTGGACCTGATCCTCGGAGTCGTCTTCAGCGCGCTCGTCACCCTGTTCGTGCTGCGCGTGCTGGCCGAGGCCTGCCGGGCGGATTTCCACAACCCGGTGTGCCAGTTCATCTATCGCTTCACCAACCCGGTGCTCAGGCCGCTGCGAAAGGTGCTGCCCACCGTTCGCCGTATCAACACCGCTGCCCTGCTCGTGGTGCTCGTGCTGGAATGCCTCAAATGGCTGATCCGCGCGGCGATGGCGGGGATGATGCCCTCGCCGCTCGGGCTGGTGGTCGTGGGCATCGCCGACGCCCTCGATTTCTTCCTGCTCACATGGATCGTACTGGTGTTCGCCTGGTCGCTGCTGAGCATGTTCGCGCCCGACCGTTATCACCCGATGGTGCGGCTGGTAAGCAGCCTGGCCGAACCGCTCGTGCGGCCCTTGCGCGGTCGCATGACCCTGGGCGGCCTCGATTTCTCGCCGACGGTGGTGCTGCTGGGGCTGGTGCTCGCGCGCATCCTGGTGGTCGGACCGATCCGTGATCTGGGGTTGCGCTGGTTTCTGGGCGGCTGAGGCCCGGCCCCGGTAAGAGGGGGCCAGGGACCCGCTCCCCCGGGCAGCTATCGCGAATGATGCCGCGGGCGTCGTCGGGCCATGCTGGCTGCCGCCGGATCGCCGCGATGCGATCGGCTTCCACCCCCTACGGCCAGAACGGCGGCAAGGACGCCTACCGGCCGCCCACGCGACGGGCGTCGGTGACGTTGGGTAGCGCCGCGAGGCGTCCCAGCAGGGTCGACAGCTGTTCGTAGTCGCGCACCCGCAGCGTGAACCGCATCTCGACCTCGCCGGTGCGCACATGCACCCGGCTGGACGACGCCACGATGTGCGGGCCCACGTTGCTGATCGTGGTGGCGACGTCTTTCTGCAGGCCCTTGCGGTCGTAGCCGCGCAGTTCGACATCCACTTCGTAGTTCTGCACCTCGACGCGGCCCCAACTCACCTCGATGACGCGATCCGGATCCTTGCGGGCCAGGCGGGCGAGCGAGGCGCAGTCGGCGCGGTGCACCGATACGCCGCGTCCGCGGGTGATGAAGCCGCGCACGGGGTCGCCGGGCAACGGCTGGCAGCAGCGTGCCAACGTGGTCAGCAGGTTGCCCACGCCCTCGATCGAGAGAGCGCCGCGATCGTGCTGTGCGCCGCGCGACGCCACCGGGGTGGCCGACTGCGTGATCTCCGGCGTGACCGGCTCTTGCAGCGCGCGGGCGACCTGGCCGAGCGTGACCTCGCCCAACGCCACCGTGGTGTATAGGTCGTCGACGGTTTTCAGGCGGAAGGCGGCGGCGAGCCTGGGCAGGTCGACGTCGTCGAGCGCCAGCCGGCGGAGTTCTTTTTCCAGGGCCAGCTTGCCCGCCGCGACGTTCGCGTCGTGCGCCTCGCGCCGGAACCACGCACGCACTTTTTCCTTGGCACGCGAGGTGTGCAGGTAACCATGGTGCGACGACAGCCAGTCGCGGCTCGGTTCGGACGCCTTGGCCGTGAGGATTTCCACCCGGTCGCCGCTACGCGGCGCGGTGGTGAGCGGCACGATGCGTCCGTTGAGCTTCGCGCCCCGGCAGCGATGCCCCACCTCGGTGTGGATGTGGTACGCGAAATCGAGCACCGTCGCCCCGCGTGGCATGTCGATGACCTCGCCCTTGGGTGAGAGCACATACACGCGGTCTTCCATCAGTTCGGTGGCAAACCCCGCGGCGAGATCGGCCTCGTCGTCGCCTTCGGCGCGCGGCTCGAGCAGCTTGCGCATCCAGGCGATCTTCGCCTCGAACTCGGCATCGGCGCCGCCGCCTTCCTTGTAGCGCCAGTGTGCCGCCACGCCCAGCTCGTTCGCGCGATGCATCTCGTGGGTGCGGATCTGCACTTCCAGCGTCTTGCCTTCGGGGCCCAGTACCGCCGTGTGCAGCGATCGGTAGCCGTTGCCCTTGGGCCGGGCGACGTAGTCGTCGAATTCGCCGGGCAGGTGCGGCCACAGGCTGTGCACCAACCCCAGCGCGGCGTAGCAATCGGCCACGGAGTCGACCAGGATGCGTACCGCGCGGATGTCGTAGAGGTCGGAGAACTCCAGCCCCTTTTTCTTCATCTTCTTCCAGATCGAGAAGATATGCTTCGGCCGCCCCGCAAGGTCGGCACGGATGCCGGCGTCGTCGAGCACGCGACGCAACTGGTCGAGGCTCGTGGCAATGAAGCGCTCGCGGTCGGCGCGACGTTCGTCGAGCAGGCGGGCGATGCGCCGGTAGGTGTCCGGCTCGAGGTAGCGGAACGCGAGGTCTTCCAGCTCCCACTTGAGTTGCCAGATACCCAGCCGGTTGGCGAGCGGCGCGTGGATGTCGGAGGTGAGCTGGGCCAGCTCCCGTCGCTCGTGGTCGGGCAGCGCCATGGCCGTGCGCATCGCGGCCAGCTGGCGGGCAAGCAGCACGAACACCACGCGCAGGTCGCGAATGATCGCGAGCAACAGGCGCCGCAGGCCTTCGTTGCCGCCGGCCTTGCCGCGCTGTGCGTGCAGGGCCCACACCTTCTCCGCCTCGCCCTGCCCTTCCACCAGCCGACGCAACGAGGCTGGCCAATGGGCGGCAACGGTGTCGACGGCACCAGGCAAGGCCCGCGACACGAGGAACCACAGCGCCGAGACGCAGGTTTCGTCGTCGCAACCGAGCAGGCGCAACAGCTCGATGATGGTCTCGCCCTCCGCACGGGCCACCGCGGGCAAGGCGGCGCAGGCCTCGCGCGCCTGCGCGGTCAGCGGCATCGGCAGCGGACGCGGCTCCACGGAAGCGTCTTCCCGGCCGGTCTTCATCGTGAGGCCGCCTCGGCCGCGTCCAGCGCCCGGGCAAGGCGCTTGGCCGACACCGGCTCGGCGGTCTTCAGCTCCTGGGCAAACAACGACACGCGCCACTCCTCGAGCAACCAACGCAGTTCGCGCCAGGCGACGGCGTCCCACGCGGTGCCGCCGTGGTTGAGCAACGCGCGCCAGTAAGGCAACACCTGAAGCATACGCGACTGGTCGCGGGCGGGGTCCTGCCGCAGGCGCTCGCCGCGCAGGCGCATCGCCTTGAGGTACCGCGGAAAATGCGCCAGGCGATCGGTGGGCAGTTCGCGCAGGAAGCCCGGCTGCAACAGACCGGACCATTGTTCGCGCAGGTCGTCGTAGCTTGCCTTGGCCAATCCCATGAGCGGCGGCTCCATCCACGGCTTGAGATCGGCCTGGGCCTCGATGATGGGCTCGGCGAGCTTCTGCCGCGCCATCGCGGCACCGAACACGTCGCGGGCGAACGCCACGCGCAACGCCTCGAACTCGCCCTGGGTGCGCGCGTCGAGCCGGTGCCGGGCCAACAGGTCGTCGAAGCCGCCCTCGACCAGGTCGTCACGCAGGCCATCGATGCTGCCCAGCGGGGCGTACTTCAGCGAAAGGGCATTGTTGATCGGCAACTGGCGCCGGGCACGCTTGAAGTCCGGTGCCAGCGCCTGCCGCAGCAGCCGCTCGACGCCGCCCACGTGCGCCTCGGCGGCCTCGTCGGCGCGCTCGAACACGCGCAGGGCGACCGCCTCGCCCAGGTCGACCAGGGCGGGATACGCGGTGAGGCCGGCTTCGGAGCGCACCTCACGGGGAATGGCGTCGAAATCCCACGCCACGATGTCTTCGCGCGTGAGTTCGATGTCGGTCTTGCGCGAGAACGCCTCTCGGGCCTTGCCCTCCCACTGTGCGCGGATCGCGTCCAGATCGCGCCCTTCGGCCACGGTGCGACCGTTCTCGTCATGCACGCGCAAACGCATGAGCAGGTGCGCGGGCAACGCCGCGTCGGCGAACGCGCCCGCATCGACGTCGACGCCCGTGGTGCGCCGGAGGAACGACGCCAGCGCCTTCGCCAGCGGTTCATCGCGAGGCGTTTCGGCCTCGGCGAACGCCCGGGCGAAATCGGGCGCGGGCACGAAGTTGCGGCGCAGGGGCTTGGGCAGGGCCCGGATCAGTTCCGCCACTTTGTCCACCAGCAGGCCACCGACGAGCCATTCGCAGCGTGCCGCCGGCAGCGCGTTGAGGAACGCGAGCGGCACGTGGAGGGTGACGCCGTCGGCCGGGTCGCCCGGCACGAAACGGTATTCCAGGCGATAGCGGTGCTGGCCGATGTCCAGCGAGGCGGGGAAGGCCTTCGGATCGAGCCCCGCGCCGGTGTCCATCACGTCGGCCAGCGACCAGCGCAAGGCCGCCTGTTCGGCCGGGGCCGCCTTGCGATACCAGGCGTCCAGCGCGCGGGTGTCGGCCACCGATTCGGGCAGCTTTCCGTCGAAGAACGCCGCGAGCGCTTCATCGTCGCGGAGCAGGCCGGCGCGGCGCTGCTTGGCCTCGATGTCGTGCGCCTGTTCGAGCACGCGGGCGTTTGCCCGCACGAAATCGGCGCGGCTGTCGAGATCGGCACGCACGAGGGCCTCGCGCACGAAGATCTCGTGGGCGAGTGTCGGATCCTGTCGCTGGAACGTGACCGGACGGCGTTCGACGAGCACGAGGCCGAACAGGGTGACCTGTTCGTAGGCGACGACGGTGCCGCGCTTGCGCGACCAATGCGGATCGCGCGCGGTCGAGCGCACCAGGTGCGCGGCCTGCGATTCGACCCATGCCGGGTCGACGCGGGCGCACATCATCGCCCACACGCGGCCGCCGATGTCGAGGATCTGCGCGGCGAAGAGCCACGCCGGCGGCGATTTGGCCAGCGCGGAGCCGGGAAACACCTGGAAGCGGCGCTCGCGGGTGCCCCGGTAGACG
>CAJYHU010000099.1 GCA_913774655.1 uncultured Luteibacter sp.
CCTTGAAGGAAGAAACGGGGGCGATTTAACGCGCGACGGCGCGCGACGGCGTGACCGGCACGCATCCGCCCTGATGCATCCACTGAACAAACTGCTCAGGCACGACGGGCGCGGAATAGAGAAAGCCCTGGCCGAACTCACAGTCGAATCGCAGGAGGCTGGCGTGCTCTTCCACCCGCTCGATTCCCTCGGCTACCACGGACAGGCCGATACGCCCGCACAGGCGGATGACACCGTGCAGGACGGCCATCTGGCGTTCGTTGCGCATGAATCCACGCGTCAGCCGCTGGTCGAGCTTGAGCGTGTCGATGGGGATGTCATAGAGATACGAGAAATTGCTGTAACCCGTGCCGAAATCGTCGATCGCGATCTTGATGCCGGCCTGGCGCAGCTTCGCCAACTGATGCAGCACTTCGTCGGCCCCCGCGAGCCATTCGCCCTCGGTGATCTCCAGCTCCATGAAACCGGGCTCCACCGCATGTCGCACGCACGGCTCGAGGATGCGGTCGAGCAATCGCCCATCGGCGAAGTCGGACGCTTCGACGTTGATCGAGACCGGCATGCCAAAGCCCGCCGCCACCCACTCCGCCTGTTGCCGGCACACCTCATCGATCACCCAGTCGGTCAGTGCCTGCATGACGGGTGTTCGCGCGACAGGCGGAATGAACTCGGCGGGCGATACCTCGCCGAGTTCGGGATGCGTCCAGCGCAGTAGAGCTTCGGCGCCCATGATGCGACCATCGCCAAGGCGCACCTTCGGCTGGTAAACCACGCGAAACTGCCGCTTGTCGATACCCGCCGCCACGTCGGTGGCGAGACGGTACTGCCGACGGCAAGCCACGTCATAGGCCTTGTCGTACCACTGCCAGGGCTTGCGGTAAAGCGTCGCCTGCTGCACCGCGCTCATTGCCTTGCGCAGGGCGTCGTCGGTTTCGTCGGCGCGAAACGGCACGATGCCGCCGTAGCTCACCGGCTGCAACGGAATACCCTGCGCCTCGACGAGCGTCGCGACCGCCTCCTCCACCGAGGCGAGCAACGACATCATGTCGGCCGGTTCGAGCGCAGGAAGCATGAAGGCGAAGCGCGACACCGCCACGTGGTAGAGCTGGGCATGCGGCGCGACGATGTCTTCCAGGCGTTGCGCGACGGTCCGGATCACGGCCTCGACCGGCCCCATGCCCAGCGCCTGCGCCAGGCGGTAGGCCATGGGAAGGTCCATGGCATCGATCAGCACCAGATTGCGCGTGTCGGTAAACTTCGTCTCGGCCAGCACCGCCAGGTCGGCGTTGAACTGCTGCCGGTTGAACAGGCCGGTGACCGGGTCGCGGCGGCCAACCCTCTGGCGCAGCGCGATCTGGTCCATCACCAGGCGGGCGAACGTCTGCAACTGCTGGCGCTGTTCTTCGGAGAGGCAGCGCGGTACGTAATCGATCAGGCACAACGTGCCGATCGCATGGCCCGAGGCGGTGATCAGCGGTGCGCCTGCGTAGAAGCGAAGCAGCGGGCCGCCGGTCACCAAGCGGTTTTGAGCAAAACGATCGTCTTCGCGCAGCTCTTGCACCTCGAAGACGTCGGTTTGTTGGATGGCGTAAGAGCAGATCGAAACCTCACGCTCCGTACCCCGGGCTTCGAATCCGGTTTTCGAGATGAAGCGCTGCTCATCCTGCCCGACCAACGAAACCAGCACCGTCGGCACGTCGAAGACCTGAGCAACCAGGCGCGTGATGCGATCCAGCTCCGGCGGATCGATAGCCTCCCATAGCTGGAGACTACGCAACATCGCGAGGCGATCGCGCTCCGACGTCACGCTGGCGAGCGCCACGTCGCTATGGATGGCGCATGCATCCCACTGGTCCGACACCAAGGCCTCCACGAGCCGATTCGCCTGGCTCAGCGTATCAGGTGAAGGCACGGTGGAGATCAGGGCGTCGCAGGTTGGGCCGAATACGTGCATGCCAACGTATCGGCCGCGCGGGCGAATCCTGAACCACCCCGCGCACAGACGATGGGGCTCCCGTTAAGGGAACGACTCGCGGTCCGCCCGTGAGCGATACAGTTGTTCGTCAGCCCGCGCCACGGTTCGTTCCAGCGACTCGGCGTTCTTGCGGGTCGCCGCTCCCATCGAGAACGCGATCGGCGCCTCGTCGCGGTCGCGCTCAAGATGCGCCATCACCTGAGCGAGATACGGCGCATCGCCCGCCTCGAGCACCAGGAGGAACTCGTCGCCGCCCAGACGAACGACGACGTCGCCGAGCCCGCAACGACGATGCAGGAACTGCGCCATCTGCACCAGCACCTCGTCGCCACGCTGGTGGCCGAAGGTGTCGTTGATCGTCTTGAAGCGGTCCAGGTCGATGGCGATGCAGCCCCATATCGCATCGTCAGGCAGCTTATCGGTCATCCGCTCGAGCATGCGCCGGTTGCCGCAGCCGGTGAGCGGATCACGGAACGACGACTCCTTGAGGCGCTTTTCCTGGCGCCGCTGTTCGGTGATGTCCTGGGCGTGACCCAGCACGTAGGGCTCAGCCCCGTCGTTGTCGAGAACGTTATGGT
>CAJYHU010000100.1 GCA_913774655.1 uncultured Luteibacter sp.
GTGTCGAGCATCGGCGGGACGCTGTGGCTGTCGCGCGCGACATCGTCACCGTCGTCGTCTTCGAGATCGTCGGCGGAGAGGGTCCCGTCGGTGGCGCCGGCCGGCGTACCGTCGTCCTGGCGACGACGGCGACGACCGCCGCGGCGACCGCGGCGACGGCGCTGACCGCCTTCGCCCGCTTCACGCGTGGTGTCGCCAGGCGCAGCCGTGTTGCCTTCGACGGTATCGCCGTTGGCATCGGCGGCACCGGCGTCGGCCTGGTTCAGCGTCTCGTCGGTGACGTTCGCCGATACGGTCGGCTTCTCGATGGAAGGGCGAGGCGCCGGGGTGGCCGCGGCCGTTACCACGGCCGCCGATGTCGCCGCGGCGGCGGTCGTCGCCGCGATGTTCACGGCCTTGTCGAGCTTCTCGGTCTTCTCGGGCTTTTCGGCCTGGGGGGCACGCTCCCCGCGCGGCGGCTGGCGGCGGCCCTGGCCTTCACCCTGCGGCGGCCGGTCCTGCTTGTCCTGCTCGGCACGAGGGCCCTTCGGCTGACGCTGGGGCTTGTCCTCGGCCGTGCGCTGCGGCTTGCCGGTCTTGGCCTGCTGCGGCTGCTGCGGCGATTTGTTCTGGGAGCCGTCCTTGCGCTGGCCCTGTGCCTGACCCTGACGCGATTCGCCGCCCTTGCGGCCATCGCGACGCTCGTCGCGGCGACCGTTGCGGTCGTTGCGGCCGCCCTGGCGGCTCTCTTCACGCTTGGCGGGTGCCGGGGCCGGCGCGGCCGGGGCGGGCTGGGCGCTACCGCCGAACAGGCTGCCGAACAGGCGGGAGAAGAAACCGCCGCTTGGCGCGGCGGGCGCGACCGGTCGCGAGGGCGCGGCCGCGGCGACCGGCTCGGGCTGCTCGTCGCGGATCGGGGCAGGGGAGGATGGAACCACGCCGGTGACGAGCGGCTGCTCGCCGCTGCCCAGCATCTGGCCCATCTTGGGCAGCGCCGTCGCCACGACGGGCGTGGTGCGCTCGTAGCTCGGCTTGCTGTGTTCGCCCATGTCCGCTTCGCGGATGCGGGTGATCTCCAGGTGCGGTGTCTCCAGCTTGTCGTCGGCCACCACCACCACGTGCACGCTGTGGCGGAGCTCGATCTCGACGATGCTGGCGCGCTTTTCATTGAGGAGGAAGTTGGCGACCGACGGCGGCGCCTGCACCAGGACCTGCCCGGTGTTCTCCTTCATCGCGTGTTCTTCGATGAGGCGCAGGGTGGACAGCGCCAGCGATTCGACACTGCGGATGTGGCCGTGGCCCTCGCAGCGGGGGCAAACGATCTGGGTGGCTTCGCCCAGGCTCGGGCGCAGGCGCTGGCGCGACATCTCGAGCAGGCCGAAGCGCGAGATGCGGCCGATCTGCACGCGGGCACGGTCGGCCTTGAGGGCGTCCTTGAGGCGCTCCTCAACCTCGCGCTGGTGGCGCGGGCTGTCCATGTCGATGAAGTCGATGACGATCAGGCCGCCGGCATCGCGGATGCGCAGCTGGCGGGCGATCTCCGTCGCCGCCTCGAGGTTGGTGTTGAACGCGGTTTCTTCGATGTCGCTGCCCTTGGTGGCCTTCGACGAGTTGATGTCGATGGCCGTCAGCGCTTCGGTCTGGTCGATGACGATCGAGCCGCCGGAGGGCAGGCGCACGTTGCGCTCGAAGATGCTCTCGATCTGGGTCTCGATCTGGTAGCGCGAGAACAGCGGCGTGGGATCCTGGTAGAGCTTGAGCTTGCGCAGGTTGTTGGGCATCACCTGCTGGACGAAATCGCGGGCGTCCTTGTAGAGGGACTCCTCGTCGATAAGGATCTCGCCGATGTCGTTGCGCAGGTAGTCGCGCAGGGCGCGGATGAAGAGCTTGGACTCCTGGTAGATCAGGAACGGCGCCTTTTGCGAGGTGGCGGCGGCCGAGATCGATTTCCACAGCTGGAGCAGGTAGTCGAGGTCCCACTGGAGCTCTTCGGCGTCGCGGCCCATGCCGGCGGTGCGCACGATGAGACCCATCTCGTCGGGAACCGAAAGATGCTCCATGGCCTCCTTGAGGGCCTGCCGGTCTTCACCCTCGATACGGCGCGAGACGCCGCCGGCACGGGGGTTGTTGGGCATGAGCACCATGTAGCGGCCGGCCAGGCTGATGAACGTGGTCAGGGCGGCGCCCTTGTTGCCGCGTTCTTCCTTCTCGACCTGGACGATGATCTCCTGGCCTTCCTTCAGGAGCTCGCGGATGTTGGATTTGCCTTCCGCGTTCGGGTTGAAGTAGTCGCGGGAGATTTCCTTCAGCGGAAGGAAGCCGTGGCGCTCGGCGCCGTAGTCGACGAAACAGGCTTCGAGGGAGGGCTCGACGCGGGTGATGCGGCCCTTGTAGATGTTGGCTTTTTTCTGTTCCCGCGAGGGGATTTCGATGTCGAGGTCGTAGAGGTTCTGTCCGTCGACGATGGCCACACGCAACTCTTCGCGCTGAGTCGCGTTGATCAACATTCGCTTCATTGTAGGTTTCCTCGGCCTTGCCGCGCGGCCGCGCGCCGCGGTGGCGCCCATGAGGCGGCCTGCCGGGGATCGCGCCGCTGCGATGAGGCCTCACAAGCGGCATAAGATCCGGGACCGATACCTGGACCCGGCGTGATTCGTGAATATGCGCCTTGCAACCGGACCGCATCCCTTCGGACTGACCGGACAACCGCAACCCGAACCGTTACGATGTAGGGTGCCTTCGCCCGCCGCCCCCTCGGACGGCCTGACGCGACATTCGCCTTGCGTAACGGAACCGGCACCCCGCGAGAGATGAGTCTTCAGCGGAGCCTGGCGCCCCCCGAGTATCCTATCAATTTCGAGTTTTATCAATGCAGACGGTAACTTCCCTCGACGGGGGCCAAGGTGTGCGGGTGGTCGAGATCGGCCCCGAACGCGATGGACAGCGCGTCGACAATGCCCTGATGACCCTGCTCAAAGGCGTGCCCCGCAGCCTGGTCTACCGCATCCTGCGCACCGGGCAGGTGCGCATCAACGGTAAGCGCGCCAAGCCTGAAACCCGCCTGGCGGTCGGCGACATGTTGCGGATTCCGCCGGTGCGCGTGGCCGAACGCGAAGAGGGCGTGGCGCCTTCTGGCATGGTCAAGGCGGTTGCGGACGCGATCATTTTCGAAGACAAGCATTTCCTCGTCATCGACAAGCCGGTCGGCATCGCCGCCCACGGCGGCAGCGGCGTCAGCCACGGGGCCATCGAGCTGCTGCGTGCCGCGCGGCCCCAGGAACACCTCGAACTGGTCCATCGCCTCGACCGCGATACGAGCGGCGTGCTGGTGCTGGCCCGGTCACGATCGGGCCTGACCGGGTTGCAGGCGCTGATCCGTGACAACGCGGTGACCAAGCAATACCTCTGCCTGATGACGGGCACGCCGCGCCGGGCGAAGTTCGACGTGAACGCCCCGTTGCTCAAGTCGGTGCTTCACGGGGGCGAGCGCCTGGTGCGGGTGGACGACGCTGGCAAGCCCTCGCTCACCTTCTTCCAGGAAGTCGAGCAGTACCCGGGGTGCCGCCTCATGCAGGCCACGCTGGGTACGGGGCGCACCCACCAGATCCGCGTGCACGCCCAGTATGTCGGTCATCCGCTGGCGGGCGATCCCAAGTACGGCGACGAAGACGACAACAAGCGCTGGCGGACGCGAGGGCTGAGGCGGATGTTCCTGCATGCCTCGCGCATGAGCTTCGACCTGGACGGCAGGAACTATGACTTTTCGGCCCCGTTGCCGGACGATTTGAAGACGTTCCTGAATAACCTGCGCGGGTGAGTCACTGCAGGTAGCGGGCGCTGACCTCGAGGGAACGCAGGATTCCCCCGGCCAGGCCGGCCTGGAGCACGAGGGCAGCGGCCGAATGGGCCAGCGCGACCGGCAAGAGGGTGCGTCGTTGCACGAACCACCAGGCCCAGCCCAGTTCCGCGACGAAGCACAGCTGCATCAGCAGCCCGTTGGGCAGGTGCAGCAGGGCGAACACGAGCGCGGTGAGTAACACGGCCAGCGGGCGCGGCAGCGTCTGGGCCAGGATGCCGCCGGCCACTACCAGCAGCAGCCACTGCTGGAACAGGGCCCAGGCCAGGTATAGGCCCATCCGCCCCGGCGATGGCCACACCGGCGTATGTCCCGCCACGGCGACAAGCCCCACGGCGACCGGAATCGCCAGCAGCGGCCAGCCCGCCATGCGCCAGTCGCCCCACCATCGCCACGCTGGCACCACGCGGCGCCATGCGAGGAAGGCCGCGTAGGCCACGCCCGCGCCGAAGACCGCGACGTCCACGGCAGAGGGATGGGGCGAGAGCCGCATCCCGGCGATGAGCCATAGGGGACCGAACACGACCAGCGCGGCATCACGGGCGCGCGCGGTCGCGGCGCGGCGAAATCGCGAGGCGCCCGCCAGAAGCAATACGCCATACCCGGCGGCCACCGGCCACCCCAGGTCGGGGAA
>CAJYHU010000101.1 GCA_913774655.1 uncultured Luteibacter sp.
CGACCTGAAGAACGCCGTCCACGTGGGTCATTCCACCGGTGGCGGCGAAGTCGCCCGCTACGTCGCGCGCTTCGGCCAGCCGCAGGGCCGCGTCGCCAAGGCCGTGCTGATCGCGGCCATCCCGCCGCTCATGCTCAAGACCGACGCGAACCCGAACGGCTTGCCGATGTCGGTGTTCGACGGCTTCCGCAAGGCGTTGCTCGACAACCGGTCGCAGTTCTTCCTCGACGTCGCCTCGGGCCCGTTCTACGGATACAACCGCGCGGGCGCCACGCCCTCGCAGGGCATCATCCAGAACTGGTGGCGCCAGGGCATGATGGGCGGCACCCTGGCCCATTACGACGGCATCAAGGCGTTCTCCGAAACCGACCAGACCGACGACCTCAAGGCCATCACGGTGCCCACGCTCGTGCTCGCCGGCGATGACGACCAGGTGGTGCCGTACAAAGAGGCCGCGGAACGCCAGGGCAAGCTGATCAAGAACGCCACGGTCAAGATCTACCCGGGCTATCCGCATGGCCTGATGACCACGCACGCCGACGCGATCAACGCCGATATCCTGGCCTTCATCAAGAAGTAATGGCTCCATCGCGGCCCTTCTCCGGAAGGGCCGCTGCGTTCAACCGCTGGCCTGTCGGGCGCAACGCTCCAGCCACAGGAACGAGGCGAACGCCGAGGTGGCCGGGTGCGCCCGCGTCTGGACGATCGTGTCCAGCAAGGCGATCGCCGCGTCGCGATCGACCAGGCCCAGGTCAGCCAGGGCACAATCACGCAGCTGCGTCGCGATGGCCTTGGCGTGTTTCGCCACCAGCGGCGGCAGCACGTCGGCGAATGTCTCCTTCATGTAGCCCTTGGGAAACACATCGGGCCCCAGGTGCATGTCGAGGTATCGCCGCATCACTTCGCGACCTTCACGGCTGCGTTTGGGCAAGCGGTGGCAGAACGCCGCCAGGTGCGGATCGCTCAGGGGATTGACCGGCCACTGGCCGTGCTTGAGCAGGTCGGGCGCACGGCAGGCGTGGGCCAATAGCGAGGTGACCGGCACGGGACTGGCCGGGGCGTCGAACATCGGACGACTGCGTGCGGCACCGAGGGCACGCGGGGTCATCAGACCCTCCGCGTAGCTACGCGCGTCCCGCGCCCACACCGGTCCGTTGGCCGTCCGTTCGGACAGCTCGCCCACATACGCGGGGAACAACTCGTCGCCGCCGATGCCGGTGAACAGCACGTCGCGCCCGCGCTCGCGCGCAGTGGTCCACAGCGCCGAGCAGGCCTCCAGGTAGAATTCGCGGCTGAAACCGTAGGGCTCGGGCGGCGGACTCAGGTCGAGCCCCGGCGGGTAATCGTCGATGTCGACGGTGCGATCGGCCAGGCCCAGGCGTTCGACGATGAGCGAGCGCCGCGTGACCTGGGGCGCGCGCACGGCGCCCTGGAGCAGGATGCCCTTGCTGTCGATGTTGGCATGCCGGCGCGTCAACGCCGTGGCGACGGTCGCGGAGTCCATGCCGCCGCTGAGTTCCAGCGACGTGCGCCCCTCCGCCCACGGACGCATCGACACCACCCGTTGCAACGCGTCGGCGAAGCGCGCAAGCGTATCCTCGCCATCGTCGGCCGCGGGCTCCGCGGCGGCGACGGCGTCGGGATAGCGAAAGCGCGCCCTGCCCGGCTCCACGTGCATCGATGCGCGCTCGGTCAGCATGACTACGCCGGTGTACAACTGCCGCGCCGCATACATCGTATGCAGCGCCAGCTGGTGGCTGGCGATTTCCAGGTCGATAAACGCCGGGCGATCCGCGAAATCGGCGGCATCCCAGGACAGCGTGATGCGGTCGTCCAGCACCCGGGCGTACACCGGCACCGAGCCGAGCAGGCCGGCACGGACACGCACCCGCTGCCCCGCCTGCGCGACTTCGACCATCAGGTAATCCAGCGGCCAGAGCAGGCTCGCCTGGTAGAGCTCGTGGAATGCGGCGTCATCGACCCCGTCGACCACATTGACCGCGTCGGTCGCGACCCGCCCGGTCGCCTGGCGTTCGCGCACCACCACGAACCATCGCCCCGCGCCACGCACGAACAGCGATTCGAGCATCGGATGCGCGTGCGGTCGCAGATGGCTCGCCCCCACGGACACGCCGCCATCCACCCACGCGGGGTCGAACGACAGGTCGGATAACGCGATCTGGGCCTTGATCAACGGCGGGCTTCCTCAATGAAAAGCCGCCTCCGTGAGGAGGCGGCTTCGATGTCGACATCGTGTGGGGACGATGTATCCGACAGGCTCAGCCCCAGTCGCCGCCGCTATGCGTGGAACCGATGCGGCCGATGTCGCCGACGTCGTCGATTTTCGGTGCGTACTTGATCGCCGTCATGCTCGGCTGCATCGGCTCTTCCAACTGGATGTTGAAAGGGTTGGCGGCGCGCATAGCCTGGTCGAGCTTTTCCATGAGAACGCTCCAATGGTTGTGAGCCGCCACGAATTGACGGCGTCTTCGACCGTAACATAGGCTTGCCGCCGCCAGTGCCGCGACGAGCGCGCGTATTCGGACGACAATCGTCCGCATTCCGCCGAAAACGCGCCATGGTGTAGAATCCACGCGCTCGACCAGCCAGCCATCGCAAGCCACGTCGGCCACCTCCGTCCCCCACGAGGCTCCGCCGGTCGCCATGCGCTTTGCTTTTCCCGCTCCGTTATCGCTGCTCTCGCGCGTGTTCGTCGCACTCGTCGGGGGTTACGCCACCGCGGCCGCCTATGCCGCCGCGATGGCGCGCTGGCTGCCGATGGATCGCACCGACGCGGTCACCACCGGCATGATCGCCTCATTCGCCATCTATGCGGCCATCGCCGTCATGGCCTTCGCCGTGCGCAGCGCGGCGCGCGCCTGGATCTGGCTCGGCGTGTGCGGCCTCCCCCCGGCCCTGGCCCTTTATCTGTCGATGCGCGGCGGTGCCGCATGAAGGGCAGCCTGCGCCAGTCGATGGCCTTTCTTCATACCTGGGCCGGCCTGCTGTTCGGCTGGCTCTTGCTGCTGGTGTTCGTCACCGGCACCACGGCGTACTTCCAGGACGAGATCACCCGTTGGATGCAGCCGGAGATCACCGGCGAGCGCGACCTCACGGCCTCGGCGCAAGGCGCCGTCGACTACCTGCAACGCCATGCGCAGGGCGCCGAAGCCTGGTCCATCCAGTTGCCCGACGCGCGATCGGTGGCCGCCATGGGCTACTGGAAGGAAAAAGGCGAAACCTTCTTGCAGTGGCGCGACCACGCGTTCATGGTGAACGGCCGCGGCGAGGTCGTGGATGCCCGCGACACCACCGGCGGCTGGCTGCTCTACCGCCTGCATTTCGACCTGCACTACATCCCCGTGCAATGGGGGCGTTGGATCGTCGGTGTCGCCGCCATGTTCATGCTGGTGGCGATCGTCAGCGGCGTCATCACGCACAAGAAGATCTTCGCGGACTTTTTCACGCTGCGCCTGGGCAAGGGGCAACGCTCGTGGCTGGATGCGCACAACCTCGGCGCCGTGCTGGCCTTGCCGTTCCACCTGATGATCACCTACACCGGCCTGGTGACGTTGCAACGGGTGTACATGCCCTGGGGCATCACGGCCGCGTATGCGCAGACGTCCGATTACCAGCGCGCGCTCGCCGGCCCCGATGGACTCCCGACGCGGTCGGGCCGGGTCGCGCCGATGGCCCCCATCGCGGGCATGCTCGCGCAGGCCCGCCAACGCTGGCAGGGCGCCGATCCCGGCTTCGTCGCGGTCCTCCTGCCGGGCGACGCGAACGCGGTGGTCAGGATCACCCGTGGCACCGCCGTGTCCATGGCGACCCGCGGCGAAACGGTGAGCTTCGACGCCACGACCGGGCGCATGCGCAGCCCGCCTCCCACGCACGGTGCGGCGGCACTCACCGAAAGTGTCATGGTGGGCCTGCATGCCGGGCGCTATGCGCCGCTCGCCCTGCGCTGGCTCTATGTCGCCTGCGGTCTGCTCGGCTGTGCGATGGTCGCCACGGGCCTGGTGCTGTGGACCGCCAAGCGCCGGCTCCAGTTGCCCGACCCCAACCGGCCGCACGTCGGTTTCCGGCTGGTGGAACGGCTTAACGTGGCGACCATCGCCGGCCTGCCCTTCGGCATCGCCACGTATTTTCTCGCCAATCGCCTGCTGGCGACGGGGATACCGCACCGGGCCGCCTGGGAAGCAAACGCGCTCTTCATCGGCTGGGGCGTGCTCGCCCTTTATGCGCTGCTGCGCCCGGTGCGGCGGGCGTGGGTCGAAGCGATGGCGGCTGCGGCGCTGGCCTATCTCGCGGTGCCCGCCGTCAACGCGCTCACCACGTCGCGCGGCCTGTGGCCGAGCCTGCGCCAGGGCGATGGCGTGTTCGTCGCCTTCGATATGAGCATGCTGGCGACCGCCGCCGGTTTCGCCTTCGCCGCCTGGCGCGCGTGGCGGCGTCCACCCGGACCCACGCCCCGGCCGCGGCAGACGCCGAAGGCCCTCGCATGATGCCGCTCTGCCTGTTGACCGCCATCGCCGGCTTCACGGCCCTGTGCCTGGGCATGGGCCGGCATCAGCGCGACGTGCTCGGAACATCGTTGTCGGCCCGCGCGTCGCGCCGGCTGAAGGCGCTCGGGTGGACGGGCCTCACGGCATCGTTCGTGCTCGCCATCGTCCGCGACGGGCCCGCACTGGGCAGCGTCTATGCCTTGGGCGAACTCACGCTCAGTGCCCTCACCGTCGCCCTGGTCGCCAGCCGCCTGGCCTCACGCCGCTAGTTCCCTGCGACATCGCGCATCTAGGCACGGGCGCCCGCCGATGCCATAATTGCGAGTCGTTCTCATTTGCATACGTGTTCAGGGCTCCGGCCCCCAGGAAATCTCCATGCCCGTCCGTTCCGCTCGCCATCGCGCGCTTTCCACGTCGATCCGCTTCGCCTTGCTCACCACCGTCATCGCCGCCTCGACGGCCCATGCCGACGCCGTCGACGAGCAGAAAACCCTCCGGGACAACAGCACCACGCTCTCGGGCGTGCAGGTGCAGGCCAACGTCGTGGCGCCCACCGCCGCTTACGCCGGGGGCCAGGTCGCCCGGGGCGGACGCTTCGGGGTGCTGGGCAACCAGGACGAGATGAACGTGCCGTTCGCCCTCACCAGCTACACCGATACGCTGATCCGCAACCAACAGGCACGTTCGCTGGGCGACGTGGTCAGCAACGACCCGGCCGTGCGCACCGGCTTCGGCTTCGGCAACTTCTCCCAGGTCTTCACCGTCCGCGGTTTCCAGATCTACAGCGACGACGTCGCGTTCGACGGTCTCTACGGCTTGCTGCCCCGCCAGCTCCTGGCGCCCGAACTGGTCAGCCGCGTCGAGGTGTTCAAGGGCGCCAGTGCCTTCCTCAACGGCATCAGCCCGGGCGGCTCGGGCATCGGCGGCAACATCAACATCGCGCCCAAGCGTGCGGATGACACGCCGTTGACGCGGGTCGGCCTCGACTGGGGCAGCGACAGCCAGATCGGTGAAAGCGCCGACATCGGCCGCCGCTTCGGTGCCAACGACGCTTTCGGCGTGCGCATCAATGCCGTGCACCGCGAGGGCGGCACGTCGATCGACGGCGAAAAGCGCCGCGTCACGGCGGCCTCGGTCGCTTTTGATTACCGTGGCGACGACCTGCGCGTCACCACCGACCTCGGTTACCAGAAGCAGGTGATCACCGGCGGCCGCGCGGTGGTCTATGCCAGCGGCCTCTCGTCGGTGCCGCGGGCCCCCTCGGCGAGCACCAACTACGCCCAGCCCTGGTCCAACTCGTCGCTGGAGGACACCTTCGGCGTCGTGCGCGCCGAGTACGACATCGCGCCCTGGCTCACCGCCTACATGGCGGCCGGTGCGCACCACGGCAACGAATTCGGCGACTACGTGAGCCCGACGCTGGTCGACGTGAGCGGCGCCGCCACCGAATCGCGCTTTACCGTGCCTTACATCGCCGATACCGCGACGGGCGAAGCGGGTTTCAACGCCCGGTTCGATACCGGTGAGGTGACCCACCGGGTGAACGTCGGCTTCTCGGCGCTGAGCTTTCGCAAGAAGGCCGCGTACGCGGGCTCGTCGAGCTTTACCGATCCGCACGTGATCAACACCAACATCTACGATCCGTCCTACGTGTCGGTGCCGGGTTTCGTCTACGACGTGGGCCCGATCAGCGACCCCGGCATCACCGGCCGCACCCAGCTGCGCAGCCTGGCCGTGTCCGACACGCTGGGCTTCATGGACGAACGGCTCGAGGTCACCCTCGGCGCGCGGCGGCAGAAGCTGCACGTGCTTGGCTACGCCTATGCCACCAACGGCGTCGACGGTGCGAAGAACGCCGAATACGACCGCTATGCCACCAGCCCCGTCGTGGGTGTGAACTACCGTGTGGCCGAGCAGTGGTCGGTATACGCCAACCACATCGAAGCGCTGAGCCAGGGCGGCGAGGCGCCGGTGGTGTTCGGCACCCGCCCGGTGACCAACGCCGGCCAGGTGTTCGCGCCGTACAAGTCCCGGCAGAACGAGGTCGGCGTGAAGTGGGACGCGGGCACCGTCGGCAGCACGCTGGCACTGTTCCAGATCAAGCAGCCCAGCGCGTATGTCGATCCCGCCAGCAACACGTACGTGGTGGATGGCGAACAGCGTAACCGCGGCGTCGAGTGGAGCGTGTTCGGTCAGCCGACCGATGGCGTGCGCCTGCTCGGCGGCGTGAACTACATCCAGCCCGATCAGGTGAAGACGCAGGGCGGCGTCAACGACGGCAAGGACGCGATCGGCGTGCCGCGCTTCCAGGCCAATGCAGGCGTGGAATGGGACATCCCGCATACGCCGGACATCACCGTCAGTGCCCGCGCCGTGCACACGGGCAAGCAATACCTCGACGTCGCCAATCAGCTGAAAGTACCGGCCTGGACGACCTACGACGTCGGCGCCCGCACGACGGCCCATCTCGAAGGCGTGCCAGTCACGTTCCGGCTCACCGTGCAGAACCTCACCAACAAGGGGTACTGGGCCTCGGCCAACGGTGGCTACCTGACCCAGGGCAT
>CAJYHU010000102.1 GCA_913774655.1 uncultured Luteibacter sp.
CGGCCGCAGGCGCGGTTCCCAGTGCGGGTTGGGCAGGCAGCGGGCGTCGAACACGAAGTCGGCGTCCGGCGGCAGGCCGCGGCGGTAGGCGAACGATTCGAACAGCAGGGTCGTGCCGTCGCTCGCCGCGGCGTAGCCAGTGGCGAAGAGCCGGCGCAACTGGTGCACGTTGAGGTCGCTGGAATCGATCACCTTCTCGGCGATGGAGACCAACGGACGCAGCAGGCGGCGCTCCTCGGCGATGGAGTCGGCGAGCGAGCGCCGCTCGATGGCGAGCGGGTGGCGGCGCCGGGTTTCGGAATACCGCTTGATCAGCACGTCGTCGCGACTGTCGAGGAAGATCAGGTGCACGTGCACCCCGGCCGCCGACAGCTCCGACAACACGTGCGGCATGCGCTGGAGGTCGACGCGGCGGTTGCGCACGTCCACGCCCACGGCGATGCGCCGGCGCGGCCCGTGTTCGCCCTGGCTCACCGCCGCCACCAGTTGGGGAATCAGCTCGGCGGGCATGTTGTCGACGCAGTAGAACTCGAGGTCTTCCAGCGCGCGCAGGGCCACCGTCTTGCCGCCGCCGGACATGCCGGTGAGCACCACCAGGTGGAGGGCGTCGGGATCGACGATGGGCTGCATCATGGTCGTATCGTCGCTCACGGCGTCACCACGGAGAGAACCGGCGCATCTGGTGCGCCTGGCGGTCGATGAAGGTCTGCGCCGGGTCGATGCCCTTGCTCTTGAGCACGTGGCTGCGCACCGCGGCCTCCACCAGCACGGCGAGGTTGCGGCCGGGGGCGACGGGGATGGTGATCTTGGGGACGTCCACGCCCAGCACGTCGCGACGGCTGACGTCGCCGGTGAGGCGGGTCATGGCGTCGGTTTCCTCCCCGTCGCGCAGCGGCTTGAGGTGGATGACCAGGCGGAGGTATTTCGACGGCTTGACCGCCGTGTGGCCGAACATCTCGCGGATGTTGAGCACGCCCAGGCCGCGCACCTCGAGGAGGTCCTGCAGCAGTTCGGGGCAGGCGCCATCGATGACGTCCGGCGCGATGAGCGTGAATTCGGTGGCGTCGTCGGCGACCAGGCGATGGCCGCGGCTGATCAGCTCCAGCGCCAGCTCGCTCTTGCCCGAGCCGGGCTCGCCGGTGATCAGCACGCCGATGGAGAAGACCTCCAGGAACACGCCGTGCAGGGTGACCCGCGGGGCGAGCGTGCGCGCCAGGTGGTATTGCAGGTAGGTGAGTAGTTCGTGGCCGCGCTTGGTGCTCTGCCACAGGGGGGTATCGGTTTCCTCGGCCACCTCGCGCAGGTCGGCGGGGATGGATTGGTCCTTGGTCACGATGAGGGCTACCGGCTGGTAGGCCGCGATCTTGTGGATCGCCTCCCAGCGCTGGCGCGATTCCAGGCCATCGAGGAAATTGAGCTCCTCCGTACCGATGATCTGCACCTTGTTGGGGTAGATCACGTTGAGGTAGCCCACCAGCGAGGGGCGGCGGCTCTGCTTGGCGTTGGTCTCCAGCACGCGCGACTCGCCGCGCATGCCGGCGATCCAGCGCAGGGCCATGCGCTCATGCACGCCGTCGAAAAGTTGTCTGGCGGTCAGCCGGTCCACGCGAGGTTCCCCTGGGGAAGACGAAAACCGGCGCACGACGGCGCCGGTTGAGGGGTATTGTGCCATCAAGCGTGGCGTCGGTCCGCCCGGAGCGGGCGGACCGGGGTACGCCGGGCCGGATCAGCCTGCGGTGCGCGCCTCGCGGACCTCGGCGTTGTGGTGATCCTTGAGTTTTTCCTTGTGCTTCCTGAGCTGGTCGGCCAGCTTGGTGACCATTTCGTCGATCGCGGCATACATGCGGTCGCTGATCGTGCCGTCCTGGAGGCGGGCGTGGCCCTCGGCGTGGAGGCGGGTGCCGGAACAGTGCAGGGTGCCGCCGGCCTTGTGCTCGGCCTTGTCGACGCTGAGCACGACGTCCAGTCCGGTGATGTTGTCGAAAAGGCGTTCGAAGCGGCCGATTTGCTGCTCCACGCGCTCGCGCAGGGCGGGGGTGATCTGGATGTGCTGGCCGCTGATCTGGATTTGCATTGACGCCTCCTTCTTGCTGAGGGTGCCGCCTGCGGGGCGGCGGGGACGGTCGTGGCGGGGATGCCGCGACCTTCAAAACCATGTCGGTGAGACCGTCAGACCTCCGTGGTGGTTCCGTGTCGGCTCAACCGGCCCGCACGCGCTCGCTCGAACTGGGAATGCGCAGCGCCTCGCGGTACTTGGCCACCGTACGGCGGGCGACCTGAATGCCGCGTCGATGAAGCTCTTCGGCCAGCGCCTGGTCGGACAGCGGGCGACGCGGATCCTCGGCGAGGATCAGTTTGCGCAGCATGGCCTGGATCGCGGTGGCCGAGGCGCTGCCGCCGTCTTCGGTGGCGACGCCGCTGGAGAAAAAGTGCTTGAGTTCGAACGTGCCGCGCGGTGTGTGCATGTACTTGCGCGTGGTTACGCGGGAGATGGTGGATTCGTGCATGCCGACTTCTTCGGCGACCTCGCGCAGCACCAGCGGGTGCATGGCTTCCGGGCCGTAGTCGAGAAAGGCGCTCTGTCGGCGAACGATCGCCTCGGCCACCTTGGTGAGCGTCTCCGCCCGCGATTGGAGGCTCTTGAGCAGCCAGCGGGCTTCCTGCAACTGGCCTTTCATCCAAGTGGCGTCGTCGCCGCGGGCGCGGGCGATGAGGCTGCAATAGTGCTGGTTAAGCCCTAGCCGGGGCTGCGCATCGGGATTGAGGCTGACCTTCCACCGCCCGTTTTCGCGGCGGGCGTAGACGTCCGGGGCCACGTACTCCACGGGCGTGGCGTCGAGCGCCGCGCCGGGACGGGGATCGAGGCTGCGGATCAGTGCGGCGGCGGCCGTGACCTCCTCTTCGGGCGCCTTGAGCTTGCGTGCGATGCGACCGACGTCGTTGCGGGCGAGCAGTTCGAGCTCTTCATTGACCACGCGCAGGGCGAGGTCGCGATGCGGGGTGTCCGCGCCGAACTGGATGAGCTGGCAGGCGAGGCAGTCGCGAAGGTCGAGGCTGGCCACGCCGGTGGGATCGAAGCGTTGCACGCGCTGGCGCACGGCGTCGATTTCTTCATGGTTGGCCCGCAGCACGGCGGGAAGCGCCGAGGCGACGGCCTCGATGCCGTCGCGCAGGTAGCCGTCTTCGTCGAGCGCGT
>CAJYHU010000103.1 GCA_913774655.1 uncultured Luteibacter sp.
GGCGGTCTGCAGGGCTTCGAGCGAGGCCTGGCGGCCCCGGGCGGTCTGCAGTTGCTGGCGCGCGTCGTTCAGCGACGACTGTACTTGCCGCTCTTCGTCGAGCACGCGCTCGTAGGCGACCTTGTGCTGGTCGAGCACGGTGCCTAGTTGTTCCACGCGCTCGCGCTGGGTTTCGTGTTCGATGTCGAGCTGTTCGGCGGCGGCATCGAGCGCGGCGACGTCGGTGGCACGCTGTTCGGTTTCGAGGGTTTCCCGGCGACGGGCCAGGTCGACCGCCTGGCGGTCGAGGTAAGCCAGCTTGGTGCGCTCCACTTCGGCGGCGCGCGTGGACTCGGACGCGCCGCGGGTATGGGTGTCCCAGCGCTGCTGCCAGTCGGCCAGGCGCGACTCGGTGGCTCGCTGGGCCTCGCCGGTGTCGTCCTGGATCTGCTGCAGGGCCTCCAGCTTCGGCTCGCCCTCGGCGAGCGCCATGCGCAACGCCTCGACCTGCTCGCGGTCGGTGTGGATGTGGCCCTGAAGCTCGTCGTGTTCCCGCTCGGTTTCGGCGCGCGCCCGGGCCAGCCGCTCGGCGAGGTCGCGGCTGTGGCGCACCTGCTGCTCGACGCGAGCGATTTCGGAACCGACCTTGTAGACCTCGGCCTGCACCTGGTTCAGGTGCTCACTGGCGCCCTGGTGCCGCTCGCGCACGCTCTCGAGCTGGGCCTCCACCTGGCGCTGCGCCGCGGTGTGCTTTTCGATCTCCAGTTCGGCTTCACGCAGGCCGGAGCCCTCGCCCTGGCGCTGGCGGTCGAGCGTGCGGTATTCCAGGGCGCGCAGTTCGGCTTCGCGACGGGTCTGTTCTTCTTTGAAGGCCTTCCATCGCTCGGCGGCGCGGGCCTGCCGGTTGAGGTGATCGAGCTGCTTGTCGACTTCGTCGCGGACGTCACGCACGCGGTCGAGGTTTTCCCGCGTGGCCTTGATCCGGCTCTCGGTCTCCTTGCGGCGCTCCTTGTACTTGGAGATACCGGCGGCCTCTTCCAGGTGGGTGCGCAACTCTTCGGGCGCCGCCTCGATGATCTGGCTGATCATGCCCTGCTCGATGATCGAGTAGGAGCGAGGGCCCAGGCCGGTGCCCAGGAAAAGATCGGTGATGTCGCGGCGGCGGCAGCGCGCGCCGTTGAGAAAATAGGACGACTGGCCGTCGCGGCTCACCAGGCGCTTGACCGAAATCTCGGCGAAGCTGGCGTATTCGCCCTGGATGGTGCCGTCACCGTTGTCGAAGATCAGCTCGACGGCGGCCTGGCCCACCGGCTTGCGGGCGCTGGAGCCCGAAAAGATGACATCGGTGAGCGAATCGCCGCGCAGGCGGCTGGCCGCCGACTCGCCCATCACCCAGCGGATGGCGTCGATGATGTTCGACTTGCCGCACCCGTTGGGCCCCACGACGCCGGTCATGTTGGTGGGCAGGTGCAGCGTGGTCGGGTCCACGAAGGACTTGAATCCCGCCAGCTTGATGGTGGTCAGACGCATGTTGGATTCCGTTGGGACGCGGCCGTGGGCTCGATCGGGAGCCTCCCCCTGGCAGACCGGTCACTTTGCCAAAGGGGTGTTCGAGGTGCAATACGCGAAACAACGCGAACAGGGTAATGCAACTCCTTGATTATAGGAGCCCACCTTGCGGGCACCCCTCGTCTGGCGCCTCCGCGGCGCGGATCGCGCGCACGGCGCGTCACTGCGTGACGTTATTCGCCGGGCGCCCTGGCCTCGATGGAAAGGGCATGAATGCCGTCGGGCATCATGTCGCCCAGCGCCTCGTAGACCATCCGATGACGCTGGATGGGGTTCTTGCCGGCAAACGCCGGACTGACGATACGGGCGAAGAAATGGCCCCTGCCCTCACCCGCGTGGCCCGCGTGCTTGTGGCCCTCGTCGATCACGTCGAGCTCGACCGGCGCCAGCGCACCGGTCAGCAGGCGGCGGATGCGCTCGACCTTTTCCTCGGTCACGGCAGCGTCACCCGGAACGGGCGAACGGTGACGTCCCTATAGACGCCTGCCTCGACGTAGGGATCGGCCTCGGCCCAGGCTTTGGCCGTGGCCAGGTCGCTGAACTCGGCCACGATCATGCTGCCGTCGAAGCCGGCGTCGCCCGGATCGTCCGAGTCGATGGCCGGAAACGGGCCGGCCAGCTTCAGGCGCCCCTCGTCGAGCAGGGCTTTGAGCCGGGCCAAGTGGGCCGGGCGCGCGGCCAGGCGCTTTTCCAGCGAATGCGGATGGTCGAGGGCGACGATGGCGTAGTACATGGCGGAACTCCGAAAAGGGCGAGGCCGTTCAGGCTTCGGGGCGCATGGTCGGGAACAGCAGCACGTCGCGGATGGACGACGCGCCGGTCAGCAGCATCACCAGGCGATCGATGCCCACCCCAAGGCCTCCGGTCGGGGGCAGGCCCACCTCGAGCGCCCGGATGTAGTCGGCGTCGAAATGCATGGCTTCGTCGTCGCCGGCGTCCTTGGCATCCACCTGGGCCTGGAAACGGGCGGCCTGGTCTTCGGAATCATTGAGCTCGGAGAAGCCGTTGGCGATCTCCTTGCCGTTGATGAACAGCTCGAAGCGGTCGGTGATGCCCTTGTCGGTGTCGCTCTCGCGGGCCAGCGGCGAGACTTCCACGGGATGGTCGGTGATGAAGGTCGGCTGCACCAGGGTGTGCTCGACCGTGGCTTCGAAGATTTCGAGCAACAGCTTGCCCCAGCCATACCCCGTTTTGACCGGGATGCCCAGGCGGCTCGCGTGCGCGGCCATGGCCTGGCGGTCGCGCAGTTCGCCCGGCTTGATCTCGGGATTGAGTTCGAGCACGGCGTCTTCCATGCGCCACCGGCGGAACGCCGGGCCCACGTCGATGCTCGCGCCGTCCCAGTCGATGACCGTGCTGCCGACCACGTCGGCCGCCGCCGAACGGATGAGGCCTTCCGTGAGGTCCATGATGTCGTGGTAGGTGGCGTAAGCCTGGTAGAGCTCCAGCATCGTGAACTCAGGGTTGTGCCGGGTGGACACGCCTTCGTTACGGAAGTTGCGGTTGATCTCGTAGACGCGGTCGAAGCCCCCGACCACGAGGCGCTTGAGATACAGCTCGGGCGCCACGCGCAGGAACAGCGGTATGTCGAGCGCGTTATGGTGGGTGGTGAACGGACGCGCCGTCGCGCCGCCCGGGATCACGTGCATCATGGGGGTTTCCACCTCCATGAAG
>CAJYHU010000104.1 GCA_913774655.1 uncultured Luteibacter sp.
GCACGACCTTGCCGATGGTACGGCCGCTTTCCAGCGCCTGGTGCGCACGCCACAGGTGAGCCGCGTCGAGCGTGCCCAGGTGCTCGCGCAGGGTCGTGCGCACGACGCCTGCGTCCACCAGGTTCGCCACCTCGTCGAGGATGCGGCCTTGCTCGCCCATGTCTTCCGTGCGGAACATCGATCGTGTGTACATGAACTCCCAGTGCAACGAGAGGCTCTTGCGCTTGAGCAGGCGGATGTCGATCGAATCGTCCGGATCGTCGATCAGACCGAGCTTGCCCTGCGGCTTGAGTACGTCGACGAGCGCGGCGAAGTGTTGCTCGGTGCGCGTGAGGGACAACACGTAATCGACGCCGTCCGGGGCCACGGTGCGAACCTCGGCATCGAGCGGCCGCGAATGATCCACCACGTGATGCGCGCCCATGTCGGTCACCCACTGACGGGTCGACTCGCGCGAGGCGGTGCCGATGACGGTCAGGCCGGTGAGCTTGCGCGCCAGCTGCACCGCGATCGAGCCCACGCCGCCCGCCGCACCCACCACCAGCAAGGTGCCGGGGCGCCCTTGCGTGCCGAAGGGAATCCCCATGCGCTGGAACATCAGCTCCCATGCGGTGATCGCCGTGAGCGGCATGGCCGCGGCCTCGGCCATGCCCAGCGTCGACGGCTTGCGACCGACGAGGCGCTCGTCCACGACCTGCCGCTCGGCGTTGGCGCCGGGCCGTTCGAGCTCGCCCGCGTACCACACGCTATCGCCGGGCTTGAAGCGGCTCACCTCGGCACCGACCGCGAGTACCGTGCCCGCCGCATCCCAGCCCAGCACGCTCCGGGTCTCGCCAGCCGCCTTGCGCTGGCGGATCTTGGTATCCACCGGGTTGACCGATATCGCATCCACCCGCACCAGCAGGTCGCGCGGACCGGGGGTCGGGTCGGGCCACGTGGCATCGGCGAGGCTGCGCGGGTCGTCGGCGGGATGGGAGGGAACGTGGACGACGGCTTTCATGGGGGTCTCCGGTCAGGCGTGCGAGGGAAGGGATACGGGGGAACGGCGTTCGAGTACCACGCTGGCGACGGTAGCGAGCAGGCCCGCCACGGTCACCGCGGCGCCGGCCAGGCTCACCGCCGGCAGGCCGAGGCCCGCGGCGATCACCACGCCGCCGAGCCACGCGCCGCCCGCGTTGCCGAGGTTGAACGCGGCGATGTTCAGGGTGGAGGCGAGGTTCGGCGCATCGCCGGCCACGTGTACCACGCGCGACTGCAACGGCGCGACCGTGGCGAACGAAGCAATGCCCCAGACGAACACGGTGGCGATCGCCGCGGCGGTGTCGTGCATCGTCCAGGCAAACAGCGCCATCAACGCCGCCAGCGCCACGAGGATCCCCATGAGCGACGGCATCAGGCGCCAGTCGGCCAGGCGCCCGCCGAGCAGGTTGCCCAGCGTGGTGCCCACGCCGAACAGCACCAGCACCGCGCCGGTCCACTGTGGACTCACGTGCGACTGCGTCTGGAGGATGGGAGCGATGTAGGTGAACACGGTGAACACGCCGCCGAAGCCCAGCACGGTCATGCCCAGCGCGATCAGCGCCTGCGGCTCGCGCAGCACGCGCAACTCGCGTCGCATGTCCGGGGCGCGCAGGTTCGGCAGGGCGGGCACGAAGCGCATCACGGCGAGCCCGGCCAGCACGCCCAGGCCGGTCACCGCCCAGAACGTCGCGCGCCAGCCCGCCCACTGGCCGAGAAAGGTGCCGAACGGCACGCCGAGCACGTTCGCGAGCGTCAGGCCGGTGAACATCAGCGCGATGGCGCGGGCCCGCTGGCCCGGCGGCACGAGGTGGGCCGCCACCACCGCGCCGATGCCGAAGAAGGAGCCATGGCAGAACGCCGCGACGACGCGGGCGACCATCAGCACGCCGTAGGTGGGCGCGATGGCGCAGAGCAGGTTGCCCACGATGAACAGGCCCAGCAGCAGGAGCAGCGCGCGCTTGCACTCGATCCGCGCGGTGAGCGCGGCCAGCAACGGCGCGCCCACGGGCACGCCCAGGGCATAGCCGGACACCAGCATGCCCGCCGAAGGGATGCTCACGCGCAGGTCGGCCGCCACCTCCGGCAGCAGGCCCATGATCACGAACTCGGTGGTGCCGATGGCGAAGGCGGCCACCGCCAATGCCAGCAGGGGCAGACGGAACGACGACGGACTCATAGGATAGGCTCGACGAAAACGGATGCCGCGTATTTTCCCGCCCCGGTCCGCCCGCAAAAACGTCTCTCCGCGACAAACACTGTTGCCGTAAAAACGAAGATCGGAGCCTGTGCCACGTGATCCTCTCGATGATCGCCCTCGCCGCGGTGGGATTCCACGTCGCCGGCATCTTCGCCGCGATGCACGCGGTGATGCACACGCGCACGTCCCAGGGCGCCTTCGCCTGGTCGCTGGGCCTGGTGTTCCTGCCCTATCTCTCGCTGGTGCCCTACCTTTTCCTGGGCTCGAGCCACTTCCGCGGTTACGTCGACCTTCACCGGCAACGCCAGGCCCGGTTCTTCATGCTGCACGACGAAGCCAGCCAGCCGCCGCAAGGCGCGGCCGTGCTCACCCCCGAAACGGTCGACGACCCGCGCTACGCGCCCATCGGCCGCATGCTCAAGACCGCCATGCACGGCGGCCACGCGCTCACCCTGCTGGTCGACGGGCATGCCGCGTTCGACGCCATGCTGGCGGCGATCGCGCGCGCGGAGCATTACGTGCTCGTGCAGTTCTTCATCATCCACGACGACACCCTCGGCGGGCGCCTGCGCGACGCGCTGCTCGAACGCGCCGCCGCGGGCGTGCGGGTGTGCCTGCTCTACGACGGCATCGGCAGCCACGCCCTGCCCGACCGCTTCGTCGAGCGCCTGCGCGACGGCGGCGTCGAAGCCCGTCCGTTCGCCACGCGGCGCTGGCGCAACCGCTTCCAGCTCAACTTCCGCAACCATCGCAAGGTGCTGGTGGTGGACGGTACGCACGGCTTCGTCGGGGGCCACAACGCGGGCGACGAATACCTCGGCGCCGACCCCGCGCTCTCGCCGTGGCGGGACACGCACCTGGGCATCGAGGGCCCGGCCGTGGCCGACCTGCAGCGCGCCTTCGCCGAAGACTGGTACTGGGTCACGGGTGAACGGCCGCCATCGCTGGCGCCGCTGGATCGGTGCGGCCGCGCCGCCAGCATGATCGTCGCCACCGGCCCCGCCGACCGCCAGGAAAGCTGCTCGCTGTTCTTCACCCAGGCGATCACCGCCGCGACGAAACGCCTGTGGATCACCACGCCTTACTTCGTGCCCGACGCCGCGGTGTTCGGCGCGCTGCGGCTGGCGGTGTTCCGCGGCGTGGACGTGCGCATCCTGATCCCCGACCGGCCCGACCACCGCACGGTGTTCATGGCCTCCACGCTCTATGCGCACGAGGCCACCGTGGCGGGCATCCGCATGTTCCGTTTCCACGACGGCTTCACGCACCAGAAGGTGATGCTGATCGACGACGACACCGCCGTGGTCGGCAGCATGAATCTGGACAACCGCAGTTTCCGCCTGAATTTCGAGATCGCCGCGGTCAACGTCGATGCGACGTTCGCGAGCGAGGTCGAGGCCATGCTCACCGCCGACTTCGCCCGCAGCGACGAGATCAATCCCAACGACTACCGCCGCCTGCCTTATCTCTCGCGCG
>CAJYHU010000105.1 GCA_913774655.1 uncultured Luteibacter sp.
CGGACAAGGTGCGCATCCTCTTCGTAAGCGTCGATCCGAAACGGGACACGCCCGCCGTGATGCACGACTACGTCACCGCCTTCGACAAACGCGCCGTGGGCCTGAGCGGCACCGATAGCGAACTGGAAACCCTCGCCAAGCGCTATCGCTCGGCGTTCACCCGCGAACCCGACCGCGGCGACGGGCAATACGACGTGAGCCACAGCTCGGCCATCTACGTGTTCGACGCGCAGGGCAAGGCGCGTCTGCTGGCCACCCCGTCGGCCTCGCAGGACGACATCGTCCACGACCTCACCCTGCTTACCTCGATGGAGAAAACGCCGTGACGATGCGCTCGCTCGCCCTCGCCCTCGCCCTGCTCCTGGCCACCGGTGCGACGCACGCGGCGGACACCCCCCACGTGAAGACCGCCGACGGCTGGCTCCGGGTGTTGCCCGGCGCACTGCCCGCAGGCGGTTACGTCACTTTCGAAAACACCTCCGACCGGGCGTTGTCCATCGTTTCCGCGCACAGCGCCGACTACGCAGACGCGATGATCCATCGCAGCAGCACGGAAGGCGGCATGGGGCGCATGGAGATGGTCGACAGCGTGCCTCTGCCGGCGAACGGCAAGGTGGCCTTCTCGCCCGGCGGCTACCACGTGATGCTGATGCAACCCCGGCACCCGGTGAAGCCGGGCGATACGATCACGGTAACGTTCCGCCTTTCCGACGGCGAAACGGTGCCAGCGACATTGCTGGCCCGGCCGGCCAATGCGACGGGACCCGCGGACTGACGCGGGTCACTTGACGAGGAAATCACCGGGCGCGTCGTGCGCCCCGATCTCCTCGCGAAAAAGCTCGTCGACCGTGGCCTGCGGCGGACCGTCGTGCAACCAGGCTTCGAGGATGTCCAGGTCGGCGGCGTCGCCGTAGGCCAGCACCTCGACGCTGCCGTCGAGCAGGTTGCGCGCGTGACCGGTGATGTTCAGAGATACCGCCTGCTCGCGAGTCGAAGCGCGAAAAAACACGCCCTGTACCCGTCCCCTGACGATGAAGCGCGCGGCCTTCATGTCATTTACCCGCGGCGATCGCGTCGCCCAGCTTCTTGCCGTCCACGCCCCCCACGAAACGCTTGGCGAGGTGACCGTCGGGCGCGATCAGGAAGGTGGTCGGCAGGCCCTTCGGCTCGCCGAAATCCTTCGGCGGTTCGGTGGGATCCAGCTGCGCGATCGGGTAGGCCACCGCGTGCTTGGCAAGGAAGGCCTTGACCTCCTTCGGATCGGTATCCTCGAACGCGAGGCCGATGGCCGTGACGTCCTTGCGTGAACTCACGAAGGCCGAGATGTCGGGCATTTCCTTGACGCACGGCGCGCACCAGGTGGCCCAGTAGTTCACGATGACCCACTTGCCGCGCTGCGCGGCGAGATCGAACGGCTTGCCGTCGACGGTCGTGACTTTCAATGCCGGCATGGTGTCGGATGCCACGGCGGGCAGCGCGGCGACAGCCAGGGAAACGGCGAACAGCAGGCGCGAGATCATGCGGGGGAATCCTCGGCGGGCAAGCGCGGATGGGGAGGGGGAAAAAGTGTATCCAGCCGTGCGCCCAGCGTCGCGTCAAGGGCTTCGGCCAGGCGGTCGAGCTGCGCCAGAAGGTCGTCCGGAAGGTCGATGCCGAGCCGCTCGATCTGCTCGCGCGGACGCAACGGCAGGCGATAGTGCGTGCAGCGGTAGAGTCGCAGCAGTTCGGTGGTGTCCAGGCTGCGGCTGAGCAACCAGCCGGTTTCGCCGCGCTGGATCATGTCGGCCTTCTGCAGGTTTTCGAAATAGGTCGCGATGTCCTTCGACGGCAGGTAAGGCTCGGCCAGGCGGACGGCCGCCGGATCGACGCCGTCGCCCGCGCGCTGCGCCTCGACGAAATGGCGCAGCACCACGAGCAGGCCGATGAACTCGGCGCCCTCCGGCAGCGCGTCGTGCGGCTTGACGTAATCGAAGGCGGAAATCGACGCGGCGATGGACGCGCCGAGTATCACGATGATCCAGGAGAGGTAGATCCACAGGAGGAAGATCGGAATCGCGGCGAGCGCGCCATAGATCTCTTCGTAGTTCGGCGAGCGGCGGATGAACTGGGTGAATCCCCATCGGGCGAACTCGAAGAGGATCGCGCCCAGCAAGGCGCCGATGGCCGCATGGCGCCAGGACACCCGACGGTTGGGCACCATCGTGTACATCAGCACCAGGGTCACGAAGGTAATGACGAACGGCAGCGCGTTGAGCAACCCGAAGCCCGTGACGATCTGGTTGGCGGCCTGCTGCAGCATCGGCAGCGCGGTGAGGTAGGACGACACCACCAGGCCGCCGACGACGAGGATCGGGCCCAACGTGAGCGCCGCCCAGTAGAGCAGCAGGCGGGAGGTCCAGCCGCGCGCCTTTCGCACACGCCAGATGCGGTTCAGGCGATCCTCGATGCTGATCATCATCGACACGGCGCTGAACAGCATGACGAGGATCGAGATGCCCGTGAGCTGGCTGGCCTTGTCGGCGAACGCGAGCATGTATTCCTGGATCTTCGCGCCGGTGGCCGGCACGAAGTTCTGGAACGCGTAGTTCGCCAGGCTGCCGCGCCACTCGGCGAACACGGGAAACGCGGAAAGGATCGCGAACACCGCCACGGTGAGCGGCACCAGCGAGACCAGGGTCGTGTACGACAGCGCGCCGGCGGTCTCGAAGCACTTGTCGTCGACGAAGCGTTGCCAGGTGAAGCGGGTGAAGCTCAGGGCGCGGTCGCGGTCGAAGCGCAGGGGCATGGCATCCTTCTTTTTTCCCGGACGATTGGGAACACGAGGTAGTTCTGCGAGACTTGACGCGCCATTCGCATACGGCGGTCCTCCATGTCCCACGACGTTCTCGTACTCTACTACAGCCGCAACGGCCACACGGCCCAGCTGGCCCGCCTCATCGCGCGCGGCATCGAGGAGGTGCCCGGGATGCGCGCACGGTTGCGCCAGGTGCCGCCCGTGGCGCCGGTGACCGAAACCGCCGCCCCGCCGGAACCGGACGAAGGCGCGCCCTATGTGTCCCGGGCCGACCTGGTCGAATGCGTGGGCCTGGCCCTGGGCAGCCCCACCCGCTTCGGCAACATGGCCGCGCCGATGAAGTATTTCCTCGATGGCACGGTCGCCCAGTGGCTGTCGGGCGCGCTGTCGGGCAAGCCGGCCTGCGTGTCCTTCGGCTTCATCGACAGCCGAATCGCGGCGCTGTTCGGCGACACCCCCGCCGCGCTGCGGGTGGAGAATCCCATCGCCGCCGACCTGGACCAGAT